>DORQ01000232.1:0-5316 GCA_003514205.1 Acidimicrobiaceae bacterium | reverse complement strand
GCCCAGATCGTGGTGATCGATCGAGACAAGGCGGGTTTGGAACGTGTGAGTGCCGAGTTGGGGGTGAAGACCCTGGCGGCGAACGTTGCTGATCGAGACTCGATTCTTGGCGCGGTGGAGACAGCGGTCGAACATCTCGGCGGGCTCGATGGCGTGGTTGCAAACGCTGGGGTCGGGAATCTCAAGCGACTGGAGGACTACACCACGGAGGAATTCGATCGCGTCGTCTCAGTCAATCTCCACGGCACCTATTTCACCTTGGTCGCAGCGCTGCCGGCCTTGCGCGAGTCGAAGGGGTCGGCGGTGACCATTGCGTCGGTTTCGGGAGTTCGGCCGACCTTTGGTGAGGGTCCGTATAGCGCTGCAAAGGCTGGCGTGATCGCGCTGACTGCATCGGCCGCTCTCGAGTGGGCACCGAATGTGCGAGTGAATTGCGTATCGCCGGGATTCATCGCGACGCCGCTGAACGCAGTGATCCATGAACAGGCAACGCTGTCTGCTTCAGTTGGGGCCGCGACTCCGATTGGCCGAATTGGTAGTGCGGAGGAGGTGGCGTCGGTGGTGTCGTTCCTGTTGTCGCCCGCAGCCAGTTATCTGACTGGCCAAAACATCGTGTTGGACGGTGGATCCACCTTGCCCTCCTCCCAGGTGGAGAGCCTGCTGCGCGGATTCCTGGGCGCTCCGTTACTGGAGCCGTAGCGTCCCATTCGGGGCATGCATCAGAAGTCGAACAGCGCGATTCGGTCAATGCTTTCCCCAGTCTGCCTTACCGTATCGGCCAGATCGCGCCTGACCCCATGGGGACCTCTCCCCGGCGAAATGGCTGGATACTGGTCCCCATTTACTGACGGAAAGGTGGTTCGTACTGTCAGTCCCCGTCGCAAGGTTTGCGGCGAGAAGGAGGACAGCTATGAGCAATATGCAGCGCCGACTCCGGCGCAATGCTGTTCGCCGAGCAGGGGTGGCCATTTCGGCCTCAGCTGTTGCGGCGATGATCGGATCACCACTCGCATCGGCAGCGCCGCCGCCGAACAGTGATGCCCCGAATGCGAATCAAAAGCAAACGCCCAAGCGACTCAAGACGCGCTTGGTTGAGGAACTCCGAGCGAAGGGCGTGTACATCGACCCGTCCTCGTTGGAGGAACGCCAGATTCGAGGCGGAGCAATAGCTGGACCAAAGGGTGGCATCAAGAACGCCTCCTTTGACGAGGCAGCGCCGACCGCGACTACTAACGCGACGACAGCCTTGAGCGTTGAAACCAATGACACACTCGGTGTTCAGGCTGCGCCGATCGGGTTTGGCTCGTACTGGTTGTATTCTCCGACTGCGTGTTACACCGGTCAGACGGCGACCAGCGACACGAACTCAATCACATGGTGTTACCAGAAGCAGAAGATGGCAGAGGACCCCAACGACACCTATGGGGACCACTGGCTCTACAAGCGATGGGCAACAGCCTTCCCTGATCGGAACTCGTTCGGGGGCCTCACCAACTGGCAGGTCGGCAAGATCCAACTTTGGTCCTACCCATCACCGGGGACTGAAAGTCGATTCAAGGGTCTCGAGGATTGGGCGCCGCGTTCGGCAGTGTCGAGCGACAGCGGCTCGGCGCTGCTCATCAACACGCCCATTGGTGCTCAGCTCAACATCGGGGGCGGGGGCGCAGACCTGCTTGGAACTGTTGATGCGACGAAGCCGGGCAAGATCGGCGTCCAGTTCAAGGGCAACTGGTGGTTCAGTGATCGTGGCAAGACGAAGGACACGGCCTTCATGATCGCTGTGAAGACTGGCCAGGGACAGATTCCATACTGGGGCGATAGGACCTATGCGTCGTTCGTTCAGTATGGAACCTGCGCCTCATTCAGCGTCTCTGACTGCGTGGGAGCTTCGATCGGATCGCCGTACTAGAGCCGGCTCTGACTCGAACAGGCGTGAGTCATGGGAAGGCACTGCACCGAACTCCCCCAAGGCGGTGCAGTGCCCAGCCCTCGATCCTCCCGGCAGTGGGCGACCGTTGCCGCAACTCGAAAGTAGTAACTATGTGGTCCTCGATTCGACACTCTCGAAACATTCTCATTGTTGGGCTCCTCGCAAGCGCCGTTGGAGCCTGCGAGCCACCTTCTGGTGGCGGTACTTCGACCAAGCCGCTCACTGATCCGCCTGCGAAGGACTATCAAGTTGAGTGTGGTGATCGATGTCTGGAAGTGCCCATCGACGGCACCTCTGTCCAGTTTGTGCGAATTGATGCTGAGCAGGCTCGACCCGAAGGCGAGATGGCACCTGACTTCCTCACCATTCTTGACATCGGTGGCCCCGGTGCCGATGTAGCTCTCGCCGCTGAGGGCGCACATCTCACGTATGCGGGTGTGGCAAACCACTCCAATGCGGTCTTCGCGATACGTGAACGGTGGGCGTCACACTCCGAAACGATCTCTAATGGGTGCATCCAAGCAGTCAACTCAGCCGCCGTGAAGGCCCGGGCCTCCGGGCCACTCTCCCCGGCGGGAGCGGAATGCGATTCAGCGGAGTGGTTCGATACCCCCGATCGCATGGCGGACGCGATCGAGGCATTGCTCGCAATGGTGGGCGACGAGAAGACGCAGGTTGTACTTGTCGGGCGATCATTCGGCGCCGCCCGGCTGGCCGCAACAGCTGCGTCGATGGCTCGGCCGAATCACCTTGTCCTTGTTGGCCCCGCACCATCGACCTCCTCGGGAAGCGTGCGAGATCTGGCCAGGTCGATGAGCTTTGGGCTGGCGAATCGGCTGGCAGCGCTCGGTTGCGTCGAGGCGTGTCAGCTTGATCTGGCGGATGCGCTCGAACACATGCGTTTCGAAGTCGACGGCCGGGAAGTAGCGGGGCTTGACGCAGTGGTGGCGTTGGTTGGCATGCGTCCGGGCGCAGCTGAAGACGCTCTGGTGAAGTCGATGCTCGCAGACGTGCAGACACCGAACGACGAGCGCGGGGACTCCGTGATTGCTCAGCAAGCGTTCCTTGCTGAGCAGCGATTTGGTGACAAGGATCTCGGTCTCGCCGTTCTTGCGCACCTCATGGGTGTGTGCTCGGGATACCAACTTGAAGGGAAGAACGCTGAGGGTCCTGTAGGAGACTCAAGGTTTGTGAGCACGGCTGAGCAGCTGCTTCTTCGGTGGTACTCCGCATGTCGTCACTCCGCGGCTGGAGGGATGAATCTCCTCCCGACTGGCGCTTCGGGGTGTGTGATCATCAACCCTGATGACCCACTCTTGACCCCTTCGTTGCAGCGTACCTGGCTGACGGATCTCCCAGGTCTTGTCGAGGTTGAGCGGGCCAACGTCGTTCACGACTCGATACGAATCGAGTTGGACCCGAACGGGCCATGCGTGACCAAGCCAGCGCCCTAGAACGCGCCGAGATGGTGCCCACCACCTCCCATTCTTCTCTCGTAGTAGCAAACAAGGAGCACATGAAATGACCATGACTGAATCCCAAATCCCACCTAGCCAGCTCGAAAAACTTGGTGATCTGAATCCCCAGACGTCGATCCGCGACCTCTGCGAAGGCGATCGTCTCCTGCGAGGACAGCTGCTCGTCGGGCTTCTCTCCAACGGACCTCTTCCGGAGGAGTTGCTCGAGGCCGTCGACACGGTCGAGGACCTCTCCGCCTGGAGACCGCGAGGCGCTGACTCTGTGGAGCAGAGCACCTGTCCGGATTGGCCACGGCGAACGAGACGAATGGAGTTGCGGCCGATCGTTCCCCAACTTGACTATGGCCCGATCTACCACGCAGCGAACTCGCCTGCCTCCTCATATCGATGGCCAGGCCGTGGCCAAACGATCGCTCCTGACGCTGTCGGTGATGCGATCTCAATGGGATCGCATTGCCAACTGATTGTCACTCGAATTGGTGAGCCCACCCCAGTTGGGCTCCTGACGATGTCGCACTACTCACCGATTGATGGCCATGCCGAGATCTCGGTTCTGGGACTCAGGGATCAACATCCGGGCCAAGGGCATCTGTTGGAGGTATTCGAAGGAGTTGCCATGTTTGTGTCTTACATCATTGGGACCTTCGGGCTCAGAAAGGTCGTGGCCTCAATTCCAGGATGGAACTGGAAGCAGTTCGAAAGCGGGGACGGGGTCTACTTCGAGGTTGAGGGACGGTTGCGTGATCATGATCTCTACGACGGCCGAACCTGGGATCGTCACCTCATCGCGATCCACCGTGATCGCTGGCACGCAATCGAACCGAGCCTGGTGAGTGCCTTCGCCAACATCATTTCTGGAGAAAACTCCGATGATGCGTTAACCGATGGCCATCCCCGGGGGTCGTACTGATCATGAGCCTGCCCCGGATAGTCTTCCTCGATCCTGAAAGGACAGGGCGCGGGATGCTTGATTTCGATGACGTCTATCGCCGGGAGTGGGCGCCGATTGTCGCGATGGTCACCACGATCCTGCAGGATCGAGGAGCCGCCGAGGACATCGTTTCGGAAGCGTTCGCGTCGCTTTCAGCCGTGCCTGATCCGACACAGATCGCGAACGTGGCGGGGTGGCTTCGAACCGCAGCCTTTCGTCGTGCGCTCAATGAGAAGCGCAACAGATCTCGGCGGCAGGTGGTGTCGAACCGAGTTGCCGCGCAGGAGTCGACTCGACGAAGCGGGGAGATCGATAGCGATCTCACTGATCCCGAGCTGACCGCGGCGCTCAAAGCGCTCTCGCCTCACCAACGTGGTGCAGTGCTGTTGCACTACGTCTACGACCTTCCGTTGAAGGAGATCTCCGAGCACCTGAATTGCTCCGTCTCGGCGACGAAAGTCCATCTGTCGAGGGGCCGTGCGCATTTGCGAAATCAACTCACGTTTGGGAACAACACAACCTGGAGGGCTAATGAAACACGATGAACTCGACGAACACATCGCCACACGGCTGGGCGCCTTGGTGCATGGAGGAGACTCGGTTGGCGGGCAGCTCAGAACGATTCAGCCTGCGAAGGCGCCTCAGCGGGCTGGCCGAGGAGCGTTGTGGGCAGCTGCCGCCGCACTTGTGGTGGCAGTCCCTGTCGGAATAGCGACTCTGTGGGATTCGCCAAACGGGACAACACTTGGCACCGGAGGAACCTCGAACCAAGTCTCAACAACCGCCGCGAACAGACCAGTTGCCGCGAGTCTGCGATTCGACGAACTCGGCCCGGATTGGGTGGTTGGTGAGCCTTCCAGGGTCGAACAGGAAGACATCTACACGCTGACGTATTCTCCAACTCTCGTGAGTTCCCCAGAAGCGGAGACTCCCTCTGCGTTGGTGAGAATCTGTGTTGGTGAACCCTCTGATCAATC
>DORQ01000304.1 GCA_003514205.1 Acidimicrobiaceae bacterium | reverse complement strand
AGCATGTCGAGATCGTTGGCGCCGTCGCCCACTGCCACGGTCTGGTCTCGATCGATACCCTCCAGCGTCGCGATCTCTCGGAGCAGCGCCGCTTTCCGTTCACGATCCACGACTGGGCCGACAAGGCGCCCGGTGAGAACGCCATTGAGGACCTCCAGTTCATTCGCGTAGGCGTGATCGAGGCCGAGTTCTTCTTTGAGCAGTTCAGTGAAGTAGCTGAAACCACCCGATACCAGCGCCACCTTGAATCCCATCTGCTTCAGCGTGCGGATAAAGGTTCGAGCACCGGGCGTCAGACGAACGTTGGCCGCCGCCGCAGCTAGGGCGCTCTCATGCAGTCCAGTCAACAGCTTGACTCTGGCACGCAGCGACTGCTCGAAATCGAGTTCTCCAGCCATGGCCCGCTCGGTCAGCGCTGCGACCTCGGGCTCGCAGTTCGCCTCAGCTGCGAGCAGGTCAATCACCTCGTTCTGAATCAATGTGCTGTCAACGTCGAGCACCACGAGTCGCTGCGCGCGAAGCCCTAGGCCATCTCGCTGCAATGCAATATCGACGCCAAGTGGGCCAGCGAGTGCTCCGAGTGCGGCCCTCAGCTGATCGATTGGGACCCCGAGCACGACAAGCTCATAGGCCACGACTGGGTATCGGGCGAGGCGAACGATGCGATCGATGTTGCCCCCGCAGCGAGCGATGTTCGAAGCGATCGAGCCGAGCGCCTCTGCGGAGATCGATTGTGCAATGACCGTGACCACTGCGCCAAGCGCCCGTTCTGTGGGCGTTGCCTTGACGGTCTCGAACGTGATCTGCAAATTGCGATCGTAGGCAAGGAGAAGTAGCTCCTTGCGAAGGGTGTTTGGATCGCCGATCTCGATGACCAAACTGAGAACAAGGTGCCCCCGAACAACCACCTGTTCGACATCATCGACTGCCCCGCCGTGAGCATGGAGAATCGCCATCAACTCCGAGGTGATCCCGGGGTGGTCGGGTCCTGAAACAGTGATGAGAAGCGCGTTCTCGGGAGACGGCGAAGTCGGGGCGTTCACTGCCACAACGCTAGTGGCTGTTGCTTCGGGCTCCTCACTTTGCCAGCCTCGGGCCTTGGCCGTGGGTCCGCACCCAGAGGAACCAGATAACCTCCGAAGGTGGCCCTCCCTGAGTGTGTAGTCGAATCCATTGCTGTTGGAGGTGCCGGCGTCGGTCGGCTCGAGGATGGCCGGGTGGTGTTCATCGAGGGGGTCGTCCCAGGGGAACGTGTGGCTGTTGAGCTCTATGAGGAGCGCAAACGATTCGCCAAGGGCAGTGTCGCAGCTGTGTTGGAGGCCTCCCCGACCAGGAGCAATCCAGCATGTGTGGAAGTGGCGAGAGGCTGTGGTGGCTGCGGCTGGGCCCATATTCACCACTCCGAGCAGTTAGCCCTGAAGGCCTCGATGGTCGAACAGGCCCTCGGGCGGATCGGCAAAATCGCCGCACCCGAGATTGCACACGCCGAACCGCTTGCGCGGACTGGATTTCGCACGACTCTTCGAGCGGCGGTAGTCGATGGGCAGGCTGCACTTCGTCAGGCGCGATCGCAGACCCCAGTGATGATCGATGGGTGTTTGGTGGCCCATCCCCTCATCGAGGCACTACTGACCGAAGGTCGATTCGGTGATGCGACCGAGGTCACCCTTCGGGTTGGCGCTCGAACTGGCGACCAGATGGTGATCACCAACGGTGATCCACAAACCTGCGATCTTCCAGACGGGGTGCTCGTCGTGTCGGCGAGACCGGTTGGGCGAGCGGGAATCACTGAAGAGCGGGCGGGAATCACGGAAGGGCGAGCGGGAATCACTGAGCGGGTGCTTGGCTCGCTGTTTGAGATCTCTCCTGGGTCGTTCTTCCAAACTCGCGCCGATGGGGCTGACCAGTTGGTGGAACTGGTCAGCGATGGCCTTCGTCAGGCGTATGGCCAGGTGCCTGCCAGGTTGGTTGATCTGTGTGCAGGTGTCGGACTGTTCGGTGCCTTGATTGAGGCGACTGAGGTAGTCGCCGTGGAGTCAAACCGATCAGCAGTCCAGGACGCGATGTCGAACCTCCAGCGGCTTCGCCCCCCAGGAACCTCCAAGGTCGTGAAGTCCACCGTTGAGCGCTGGCGCCCGGAATCAGCGCAGGTGGTGGTCGCCGACCCGTCGAGGGTTGGGCTCAAAGCGAGCGGTGTTGCCGCCGTGGTGGCCACTGGTTGCGAGGTGGTTGCGCTGGTGAGTTGTGATGCAGGCTCCTTGGGTCGTGACGCGGGGCTATTGGTCGAGGCCGGCTACTCGTTGGATCGATTGACCCTGGTTGACCTGTTTCCCGACACGCCAAGGATCGAGGCAGTCTCGATTCTGTCTCGACGGTAGGCCCGCCATGAGGAGAACCCTGCTAGCGGTTGTGCTTGCCGTGGTTTCGGTGACACTTTTCGCTTGTGGTTCCTCAGGGGACACCCACTCCCCAACCACCTCAACGCGACGCCCCGAGGTGCTGACCCCGTTGGTAATCCAGGAGATCCCTCATGACCGAGACGCTTTCACCGAAGGCTTCTTGTTCTCCGCCGACGGGAGGCTGTGGGAGAGCGTGGGCCATGTTGGCAAAAGCGCGATCAGAGAACTCAGCGCCGAGACGGGAACGGTGATCCGCGAATCGCCGCTCGCTGCTGACGAGTTCGGCGAGGGCATCGCGGAAGGCCCAGATGGGGTGGTACAGCTGACCTGGAAGAACGGTGTTGCCAAACAGTGGGATCTCGAATCACTGACCGTGGAGACGGTCTTCGCGATCGAAGGCGAAGGGTGGGGCCTCACCTTCGACACGGAACAGCAGCGATTCTTTCAAAGCGATGGCTCCGGCCAGCTGCGAATTCGCGACCGCGACACCTTCGCTCAAACTCGCACACTGACGGTGACTCGCAACGGTAAACCAACCGATGAGCTCAATGAGCTTGAATGGGTAGATGGTCAGATCTACGCCAACGTCTGGCATAGCGACGAGATCCTACGCATTGATCCAACGAGCGGAGTGGTGACAGCAGTGGTTGACGCAAGCCAACTCTGGACGTCTTCAGAGCGAGATTCCGAGATGACGTTGAATGGGATTGCGCATCGACCGGGTGATCCCCCAAATCGCCTGTGGCTCACTGGGAAGAACTGGCCCTCGATGTTCGTCGTGGACCTTCCGCTGCCATGAGGAGACCACTGCTCACAGCGCTGGTGGTGATGCTGCTCGCACTCCCTGGCTGCGCACGAGAAGTGAAGTATCGCTCGCTTGAGGTGGGCCAATGTCTCCCGGCGAGCGCCAAGATCGTTGGTAGACGGGAAGCTGCGCCGCCCATCGTTGAGTGCTCCTCTCCTCATCTCTACCAGGTGTATGACGTGAGCAACCTTCCCAAAGGGCCCTTCCCCGGAGTTGACGAACTTGACCACATGGCCAAGCAAGCATGTGTGAGCACCTTCGAGTCAGCCCTCGGCGTTGATGCAAACGCGCTTCCCGATGGCGTAGATCTCTTGTATCTCGCACCAACCGAATCCAGCTGGAAGAGCCATAAGGACCGTCAGGTCGAGTGTTTAGTGGTCTTCGAGACGGAACGAACTGGGCGCTTCGGGCGCGGGGGCGATCTCTGAGGCCGAGCGAGCGAGGTCGAGAGGTGTCCAGCCCAGATCTCGTTCGGAGATCACGGCGACCTCGAGTGGCCAGTGAATACCGAACTGAGGATCGTTGTAGGCGAACCCGCGGTCGTACCCGGGAGCGAATACGGAGCTGATGTTGTAGAGCATTTCCGCGTTGTCGGTGAGCGCCTGGTTTCCGTGGGCCACATACGGTGGCACGTAGATGGCAACGCGTTCCTCGGCGGAAAGTTTCACTGAAAAGTGCTGAAGGTAGGAGGTTGACCACGGCCGAAGATCCACAATCACGTCCTGGATCGCGCCGTTGATCACCCGGATGTATTTCGCTTCACCCATGGGCGGGATCTGCCAATGCATCCCACGGAGGGTGCCGCGACGCGCAGAGAAGCTCAGGCTGCTCTGAGCGAATCTGCCGACACAGCCGTGTTCTTCAAAAGCTGCTTCGTCATGTACACGTGCGAAAAACCCTCGATCGTCTCGATGGGGTTCAGGCTCAATCAGAAAGGCTCCAGCGATCGAGGTTTCGTGGAAGATCACGCAGGCACTCGGTCGGCGGGTGGGTTCCAAAACAGCTTTGCGTCGACCTGAGCAGTGTCAATCAAGTACTGGAGTTGCTTGAGGCGCGTATATCGGCGGCCATCGAAGTCTTCTTGATTGAAGTCAATCGCAGCAAACAACGAGGCGAGTTGCTGAGCGCCACGCTCCGCGTTCCAGTCGCAGGAGAATCCAGGAAGCTGGGTGCTGATCTTGTCGAAATTCACTCGGTAGCTTCGGTTGTCGCCGGTGCTATCTCCGAACGAGAGCTCGCAGCCGGGGAAGACTCCAGCGACGATCTCAGCGATCTCCTTGACCTGGTAGTTCTGCTCGTTGCTTCCCACGTTGAAGGCTTGGTTGTGGACCACCCCAGGATCAGCGGCGAGGACGCACTGAATGGCCTTGGCGATGTCGAGTCCGTGAACCAACGGCCTCCACGGCGTCCCGTCCGACTGCATGCGGATCTCGCCGTTGACCTTGGCGTGGCCGCACAGGTTGTTGAGCACAATATCCATCCGCATGCGCGGCGACGCGCCGAACGCGGTGGAGTTTCGGAGAAACGTTGGGTGGAAGTTGTCATTCGCGAGCGGAGCGAGGTCGCGCTCAACCAACATCTTGCATTCCGCGTACGCAGTCTGCGGGTTGAAGCTGGCCTCTTCAGTGACGTCGGCGCCGGTTGCCACCCCATATACCGAACAGCTCGACATGTAGATGAAGCGCGAGATGCCTACTTCTTTGGCAATTCCAACCATGCGCATCGTGGATTGATGGTTGATCTCATGGGTGAGGTTCGGATCGAGTTGCCCCATTGGATCGTTGGACAGCTCGGCCATGTGGACGATTGCATCGAAGCCGTCGAGGTCGTCATGGCTGATGGTCCGAAGGTCGCGAGAGATCACGGGGATCTGGCGAACAGGCGGCGTGTATAACCAGCCCGCTCGAAAGAAGCCCGTGTCGAGCCCAGTGACCTCGTGTCCCGCGTCGCTCAGTGCGGGACCCGCCAAGGAGCCCAGGTAGCCATCGCTGCCAGTCAGTAACACTCGCATCAGTCGTTCCAAACCTTCCATGGTGCTGTTCCGTTTGCCCACATTTCGTTGAGCGCTGCATATTCTCGATAGGTGTCCATCCCCATCCAAAATCCTTCGTGGGGTGTCATTGCAAGCTTGCCCTCATGAGTGAGCGTTTGCAGTGGTTCACGTTCGAGAAGAAGATCTGGATCGTTCACGTCGAAATAGTCCACGAAGCTCCGACGGAATGCAAAGTACCCGCCGGAGACCCAGCCGCTTGAGGCGGGCTTCTCCGCGAAGTTGATCACGATTCCCTGGTCGTTGAGGCCCAGTTCACCGAAACGCGATGTGGGGTGAACCCCGGTGACAGCACCAACAACTCCGTCACGCTGCACCAGTTCAAGGCCCTGCAGGACATCGACGTCTCCAACGCCGTCGCCATAGGTGAGCATGAAGAACTCCTCGTCGAGAAGGTGCGCGATCTTGGGGATCCGTGCGCCAGTTCCACTCATCACGCCGGTGTCGACCAGATTGATCTCCCAGTCCTCAGCGGCTGCACCGTGATTGGAAACACTGCCAGTCGCCAATTCAATGGTGAGGTCGGAGGCCTGCTCTCCGTAGCGAAGGAAATACGACTTGATTTCCCACGCCTTATACCCCAAACACAGGATGAATCGACGAAACCCTTGGGCGTGATACGTCTTCATGATATGCCAGAGAATGGGCTTGCCACCGATGTCGATCAGCGGTTTGGGCAGAGACTCTGAGGCCTCGCGAATACGAGTTCCTTGCCCTCCGCAGAGGATAACAACGGGAATTGATGAGACATCGACAGTCATGGGTGCAGCTTTCTTCGCAGTTCCATGATCTGAGCGTATCGGGACCGTTCGCGATTACGACCTGTTGAACGCCAACCCACGCGATTTCGATGCTGGGTCGAACTACACAGATGTAGTCCCAATGCCTGATTGAGCTGGTCACTTGTGCTTGACTAGTGCAATGGCATCGAAATTGCGAACGAAACTTGCTGGGATATCAACCTTCGTGGTTGGAGCGTCCCTCCTCGCTGGCACTGGCGTTGCTCCTCCCGTCGGGGCCGAGGCAACCTGCAAGAAAGTCGTGTTCTCTGAGGCGCGAATGAAGGACTCCTGGGATGGAGTGGTGGCATATACCTCCGAAGAAGCGATCTCCCTTCCAGCAGGGGTTGTGACCATTCCGCGCGCCAAGTCCACCGACAGCTACAGCGCCCGAGCCAATGTCACCCAGACCTCAGAAATCTGGGAAGCAGAATTTCTCGATGCGCAGGGCAAGGTAGTCGGCCGAAGCGCAACAACCCCTGACCTCGCCGATCGTCTAGCTGATGCAATGTGGGAGGGTTCCCTTGGCAGCGTGACCTTGAGTGCTCCCGCAGTCAAAGTGCGAGCTCACCATCGTCCCGATCTCATCCCAGATGGCTCGCCAAACAGCGTGTATGCAGCTGAAATTGAGGTGTGCTACACCGCTTCAGCGAGCACCTCAGCAGCGCCTACTACCGCCGCACCTACTACCGCTGGGCCATCCTCGAGCGCGCCCTCCACAGCCGTGCCGACAACAGCGCCATGTGTTGAGACAACGTTGCCGAATTCGAGTACCTCGGCTCCGACGAGTTCAGTAGCGCCAGGCAGTTCTGTTGCGCCGCCGACCACGAGCCATTGCGGTACCACCACCACAGCGCCTACCACCGCAGCACCGACTACCGCAGCACCAACAACGAGCACACCAAAGCCCACTACCTCAGCTTCTGTTCTCGGTAGCACCTCCATTGCTCAGACCACTGTGCCAACCAACGTCCTTGCTGCAACAACGATTCCAAGCTCCTCATCGACCTCGGTGAAATCAAGTACGTCACGCGCACTTGCCGTCACCGGCACTGGTCAGGGCGTGCTCGCCGTTGGCCTGATGTTGGTTGGTGCAGGCATGGTGCTGTCCGGGCTTCGCCGTCGTAGCGGGTACTAAGCGGAACTGCTCAAAGAACTCGGACGTTCTGGGCTTCCTCGCCCTTTTTGCCGGGTGCAATGTCGAACTCGACCTCCATGCCCTCCGACAGCGACCGGAAACCGGTGCCTTCGATATTGGAATAGTGGACAAACACATCGCTTCCCTCAGTTCGGGAAATGAAGCCGTAGCCCTTCTCGACGTTGAAGAACTTCACTGATCCAGTCGCCATTTGGTCGCTCTTTCCTCAGGCGAAGGGCGCCCCTCGTGCCCCTCGTGTGGTCAGATCCTAAGGTGAACCGGGCCCGATTTCACGAGAAAATCTCAGTGATCGGGGTGCGGGCTTGGCGAACCTTCGCGGAACTCCAAACCAATGGTGAGACCGCTCGTTCCGTCAACGTTGTTTGAAGCGATGACCCTGGCAGAGTGAAGCTTTGCGATCTGTTCGAAAATCGAGAGTCCAAGGCCAGATCCGGGGCGGGTTCTGAACTCGGTGGCCCGAAAGAAGCGGTCGAAGATCTTTGGCATGTCCTCGGGCCGGACACCCGGTCCGTGATCGATGACAAGCAGTGTTCGGCCTGAAACATCCACTACCAACGGAGCTGCGTCGAGTGACGGATCGCCAAGACCGTACTTGCCGGCGTTGTCGAGGAGGTTGCTCAGCGCTCGCTCAATCATGTGCCGTCGCATTGGAACTGCCTCGCTGAAGTCCACCCTCACCACCACGGGAATCGAAGTTCGTCGTTGCCACCGATCGGCCACCTCCTGTGCGAGTTCCGCCACGTCAACGACCTCAAGAGGCTCCGAATCGGAGGATTCGTTCGTGGCTAACTCGACCATCTCGGTGAGCAACTGGGTGAGCTCACTGACCTCGAATCGGAGGTCAGCAAGGACTTCCTCGCGATCGCTGGCACTAATGTTGGGAGCGCGTTCGAGGAGCTCAAGGTTCGTTCGTAGGCTGGTCAAGGGTGTGCGCATTTCGTGGGAGGCATCGGAGATCAGCCGCTGTTGTTGGTCTTTGGACACGGCGAGGGATTGGACCATTGCAGCGAAACTCTTCGCCAAGCTGCCGACCTCGTCAGTGCCTGAGGTGGGAATTGGCAACGAGAGATCCTGCGTCTCTGTAATGGCTTCGGTGCTCCGGCGAAGCGCTTCGACAGGTCCGAGAATTCGCAGAGCCAAGAATCTGCCCAGCAGACCCGCGAGCACTAGGCCTGCCAGTGTTGCGAAAAGAAGCGTGAGAGCTGTCTTGGCGAGGACGTCAGTTACTTCTCGGAGGTCGATTCCGAGTTGGACCACACCACCAGCGGGGGTCTGCATCTCGATCACCCTGAGCTGACGCCCTGCGACATCAAGGGTGGAGTACCTCGCTTCTTCGCCGAAACCTTCGCCACCTCTGGTGGGGTTGTTGTCCGCACCGGCTTCCCTATCGGCAGCTGGCCCGGTGGTGAGGGAGAACGAAACGGTGGACATATCTGGGAGCTGTATCTCGCTGTCGACACAGGTTGTCATCGCTCCATCTGCACTCAGAATTCTCGCAAAGTCGACTCGAAGTGATCTCCCAATGAAGCAACGACCATCTCGCTCGCCTCCCGGGCCCCGCCGCGGACCTCCTTCGCCAACAGCGAGCTGTTCAGCGTAGGTTCTGAGCGAGTTGTCGACTCCAGCCCGCAAGCGATGCGCGGTGGAGAGGTACGCCGCAACTGAGGTTGTCATGGTGACGATCGCGACGATGCTGACGAGTCCGATGGTCAGCTTGTTCCGCAGACTCATGGCAGCCTCACCACATATCCAACTCCTCGAATGGTGTGAAGAAGCCTCGGATGACCCTCACGTTCCATCTTCCGGCGGAGATACCCGATGTAGACATCGAGTGACCGGGACCCAGTCTCGAAGTCATAGCCCCAGATGCGGTCGTAGATGGTGTCTCGTGACAGCACGATGCCAGCGTTCATCATGAGGAGTTCAAGGAGGTCGAACTCTGTCTTTGTGAGGTCAAGAATCTGATCGCCACGCTTTGCCACCCGGCGTGCAGGATCGAGGCTGAGATCTGCGACGTGAAAGGTATCCACGCTTGAGGTGACGCTGGTGCGGCGAAGCAGCGCCCGCAGTCGTGCGAGGAGCTCGTCGAGCGCGAATGGCTTGACGAGATAATCGTCGGCCCCAGCGTCAAGGCCTGCGACCCGATCAGCAACCTCGTGCCGAGCGGTCAGGAGCAGAATGGGCAGGTCAGGGAATCGATCTCGCAGCATTCGTGTCGCCACCAGTCCATCAACGTTGGGCATCATCACATCCATCACCACTGCATCTGGGAGTGACTGACTGCATGCTTCAAGTGCTTCACTTCCATCCTCGGCGCTTTGCACTTCATATCCCTCAAATCGCAAGACGCGCAGGAGCGACTCTCTCACGCTTCGGTCGTCTTCTGCGACGAGCACCTTTGCTGCACCAGCCTCTTCGATCATGGGCTCAGCCTAGAAGGCGTATGTAATACCGAAGTAAGAGGAAACTCTTACAGGATTCTGTCAAAGGGCGAGCAGCTGCCTTACCTTTGCCCTTCAAAGTGGTTCTTGTCATCAGCAGATGCTGGTCACCACAACCAAGGAGATACCCCCATGCCAGACGAAACAAAGAAATCAACCCGACACCGACTTGCGGCCCTCGGTCTTTCCGCAGGCCTCCTCTCAGGCGGTGCGGCAGGCTTCCTACTCACCGGATCCCCGACGCTTGCGGGCGCTCAGGATTCAGCGTCGGTTTCGGCTCAGGATGCGACGACCACAACGGTGGCGACGACGAATTCAGCGCCTTCCGGGGAAACTCCGGAGGCTAACCACAGCGCGGGCCTCACTGCAGCGCTCGCGCCGCTTGTCGCCGACGGCACACTGAACCAGAGCCAGGCAGACGCTGCCGTGAAAGCGATCATTGCGGCCCATCCGATGGGTGGTCGCGGTGGTCACGGTCCTGATGGGCCTGGCGGTCGCGGTCCTGGTGGGCCTGAAGGGCTTGAGGCGGCAGCGACAGTACTCGGAACAACTGCTACTGAACTTCGAACGGCTCTCGGAACCGACAAGTCGCTCGCCGATATTGCTGGTGAGAAAGGTGTTGAGGTCAGCGCTGTTGTCGACGCTCTCTACAACGCATGGTTGGAGCACGAGGCGACCGAGGTAGCAGCTGGGCAGCACACCCAGGCTGAGGTGGACGCCCGAGCCGCAGACATGAAGACGAGGATAACCGAGCAGGTCAGCACGGTTCGT
>DORQ01000241.1 GCA_003514205.1 Acidimicrobiaceae bacterium | reverse complement strand
CCGTCGATGGTGGCGGCCGGCGCAATGGTCGCTGCCTGCCTGGGCGATGAGAATGCCTGCGCGGCGCTCGCCGGCCGACTCGAGGAACTGCACCCGAGTACCTACATCGATCGCTTGCTCCTTGGAATCTCCCAGGCGCTGTGTCGACCTGAGGACTTCCGTGAACTGCTCAGGCAGTCAACCCTTGAGCTTGATGGCACCGGGGACAAGTTGCATCGGGCAATCCTCAATTGTTGCAAGGCCGCTATCGCCTCAACTCTTGGCGAGGTCGATGCCCGTCAGTTGTGCGAGAGTTCGTCGCTTGAGCTGGCGGAATTGGGAATTCGCTGCGACGGATGGAAAGCAGTTTTCCAACAGGCCCTCAGTCATTGGGAGCCGTGAGTCACGAAACCACGGTGATGTCGAGCTTCTCCTCGGAGCGGTATCGGTCGTGCACCGGTGGGACCTTCCCGGTTTCCGTTTCGCCCTTTCTCCCCTTCGCCCTATCTCACCTTCGCCCTATTCCCCCTTCGCCAGAGCGTGTCATGCTCCTCGGCGGTAGGGAGGAGCATGACACCACAGTCTGGTCGCGCTGACGTAGTGCTACTTTGGCTGAGCGACCCAGCGAAGGTATGGCTTCTCTGTTCGCCAGCCCTCTGGGAACTTCGTCGCCGCATCCGCATCTGAAACGGCGGCACCAATGATGACCTCTTCCCCGTCACGCCAGTTGGCTGGCGTTGCGACCGAGAACTTGGCAGTGAGTTGCAGCGAGTCGATGACTCGGATGAGCTCATCGAAGTTTCGCCCAGTCGAAGCTGGGTAGGTGAGAATCAGCTTCACTTTGTCGTCCGGCCCGATCACGAAGACGGACCGAACGGTCATGGTGTCGTTGGCGTTTGGGTGGATCATGTCGTACAGGTCTGCCACTGTGCGATCTGGATCGGCGATCATGGGGAAGTTGACGGCTTCACCTTGAGTCTCTTCGATGTCCTTTTCCCATTCGAAGTGTGATTCGACTGGATCGACCGACAGTCCAATCACCTTGACGTTTCTGGCGTCGAATTGGTCCTTGAGTTTGGCGACGGTGCCGAGTTCGGTGGTGCACACCGGGGTGAAGTCCTTCGGGTGCGAAAACAAGACTGCCCACGCACCTTCCTTCCATGAGTGGAAGCTGATTGTTCCTTGGGTGGTTTCTGCGGTGAAGTCTGGGGCCTCATCGCCAAGACGGAGCGACATGTTGGATCCTTTGTTGTGTAGTTGCATGTGCAATTCCCGACCACTTTAGTCGGGAATTGGCTACGCCTACCAGAGCGAGCCGCGGTGACCAATGGCACACCACAATCACAGGCAAATGATTGACACGGTTAGCAAATGCTTGCTATAGTTAGCACATCAAACACGGAGTCCTCGGTCGATGAGATCAGGGGCTCGCCCCCGAAAGGACCAACACATGACTATCGTTCTCGAGAAGATCACCGAAGTTCAAGACCAGGTTGTCGGCTACATGGCGAAGGCCAAGGACCCAGTAACCCAGGGTGTCACCAGCATCGTGGAGTTCATCAACGACAAACTCCCAACGGTCCCAGCTGTTCCGTTCGCAGAGCAGATCCCGACCCCCAAAGAGGTCATCGACAATCAGTACAAGTTTGCGAAGTCCGTCATTGATACCCAGAAGGACCTCGCTCTTGCCGTCGCAAAGGCAGCAGCTCCGCTCACCGACAAGGTGCTCGATCGCAAGTCCACCGTGGCTCGCAAGGTTGCAGCAGCAAAGAAGTAATTCACCCTGTCCTCGCAGCGGGAAATCTGTTGCGAGGCTCAGCGGACAAGATCCGCTCAGAACGTCCCTAGCTGGCACTACCCCCCTTGTGCCGCAGGGACTGTCGCCAACTCAAAACCCCCCTTTTGAAGTTGAGCGGCGACGAGGGCCCTTCCCCAGGGCCCTCGTCCTCGTTTTGCTCAGCGTCTTGGGGCGGGTGGTAGTGACTCGTTGTCTGGACCGAGGCCTTCACTGCAGCCAAAAGTTGCGAGAGATGATCCAATGACTCTGGTGCCGTGCGGGGTCTGCGAGAATGGTCCGGTGCTCGTCCTGTTCCACTCGGCTCTGGCATTCATACTCGTTGGGGCACTTGCAAAGCTCCGCGCCCCACGGCAATCGGCAGCAGCGTTTGTCTCCTTACTGAGGATTCGATGGGTCGGCAAGCTCTGGGTGGTGAGGGCCTTGGGGTGTGTTGAACTGTCGCCGGTCGTGCTGGCCCTGCTCGGAGCGACGAAAGCTGCAGCGATCCTGGCAGCGCTTCTCTATGCGGTGTTTTCCTTTGCCATCGAGCTCGGTATGGCGAGGGGCGTTGCCGATTGTGGCTGCTTAGGTGGGTCGGTGAGTCCGCCGACCCGAGGTCACTCGTTGCTATGTTTCCTGTTCGCGTTGTGCTGCCTCGCCGTTGCAGTGAACGGAGTTGACTCCTTCTCCGAGGTGATCTCCAGCCAACCAATGCTCGGCATTCCCTACCTGCTTGCCCTCGGTACTACTGCTGCTCTCCTTGCGCATCTCGTAGGCATTGCGACAGAACTCGCGGCGTTGGTGTCGGCGCGGCGAAGTGGCGTTGTGAGATGAGCCTTGCCGATCAGCTGGTTCGCCTCTCAGCACGGCAGATGGGGCGTCGCGGATTCCTCGGGAAATCCGCAGTGGTGGGATCCGCAATGGTGGTTGCGCCTCGGGACCTCGTTCTCCGTCCGCAGACCGCCTATGCCGCCATCTGTGGCAAGAGCCTTTGCTCGACGGGCTACACGGAGTTCTGCTGCACGATCACCGGGGTGAACGCTTGCCCTCCAGGCACGGTCACCGGTGGCTGGTGGAAAGTTGACGGCTCGCAGTTTTGCGGCGGCGGAGCACGGTACTACCTCGACTGCAACGCACAGTGCGGAACCTGTGGATGCGGCGGCCGTGGCCTGTGTGGGGGCGAGTGCTCCGGAACTGGTTGCGGCTGCGCCAACGGCGACTGCAACAACTGGAGGTCAGGATGCAACAAGTTCCGGTACGGCCAGTGCAACCAAGACATTCCCTGTCTCGGCCCAATTGTGTGTCGTGTCGTCACGTGTACGCCCCCGTGGCTCTTTGACCCCTCCTGCGGAACCACCTCCCGAACCGATGAGAACACCAGAAATCACACCAGACCATGCGCCGAATCAAGCTTTGGTGCAGTCGACGTTGTCGAGGCCTCTGGGACAGAGCTGATTGTCCAGGGCTGGGCATTCAACCAGGACGACTACGTTGAATCAACCTTGGTTCGCGTGTATCTCGATGGGGCGATCTGGTCTGATGCGGACGCTAACCAGATCCGGGAGGACGTCGGAGCGATGTACCCAGCGTTCGGTTCGGCCCACGGTTTCTCGATTCGGCAGTACGTCGCTCCCGGCAAACACTCCGTCTGTGTATATGCGATCGATCGAAGCTCAGGTCGAGGGAGCTTTCTTGCATTTCGCGAGTTCGAAGTTCCTGAACCTCCGCTTGCAGAAGCGAGCGAGTTGACCGACTCTGGAGAGGGGGCTCCGCAATGACGATTTTGGTAACGGCGCTGGTAGTGGCTGTTGCATTGCTGGCGGTGCTCGTGGTCGGGCTACTGCGCTCACACGCAGAAATCCTGCGAGCCTTGCAAGAACTGGGAGTCGACTTCGAGGCTGACCGAGACCACAACGGAGGGGTCAGCCAATCCATGCGCAGTGGCGCTACATCGCAGATCTCCGCTGGCAGCGCTGCGGCTCGAGACTTGATTGGTGTTGCCCCCGAGGGCGATGCAATGGCGGTGGCCGTGGTCGACGTCCAGCGATTCACCCTGTTGGCCTTCCTTTCCTCGGGATGTCTGACGTGTCACGAGTTCTGGAGCGGGTTCGCAGATCCGGTGCGGAGGGCTGAGGTTGCTGGCGGCGCGAATGTGGTGGCGGTCACCAAGGGAGCGGAGGCCGAGAGCCCATCGTTGGTGTCCAAACTCGCTCGGGGGGAGATCCTCACGATCTTGTCCAGCGAGGCATGGGATGACTACTCGGTGCCAGTTGCTCCCTACTTCATCTTGGTCGACGGTCCCTCCGGGACAGTGTGCGGCGAAGGGTCGGCCTCGACCTTCGATCAGCTGAAGGGGTTACTCGTCAGAGCCCGAGCGGATGCCGCAGTTGCGGCCTCCGCCAGTGCTGGAAATGGCGGCCCATCAATCGAAGGGGTCAGTCGCCGAGACATGCTGGATGCTATGCGTCGCTCAGCCCGTGTAGATGCTGAGCTGAAGGCCGCAGGAATCGAGCCCGGCGATCCAAGTCTCTATCACGAGCGTTCTGAATGATGGTGAACGCTCGACCGCTGCAGCGCCTCAACGCCCATGGACTGAGTGTGTCCCTGTTGCCAGGTTGGGATATTCGCATCACGCTTCGTGAGCAGTCCGAGATCCTGGTCCCTGGCGACGAGGTTCCGGTGTCGGGATTCGTTCATCCAGTGTTGCATGCAGCCACTGTTGCGATGCCCCCACTGAAAGGCGACTACGGGAGTCACGTGGTCCCGCTCCTGGGTCTCACCGATGTGTTCATTGCGATTGCGGAATTTGATGCTGAAGCTGGGAACACGCCGTTGTTCCGACCCGGATTTCCGAAACTTCGCGCCAGCGAATTCGACCAGGCGGCGCTTCAGCGGGCACTGCCGAACCGTTGCGGCACACAGCGGTTCTTTACTGTCGAGGGACGCGCCTTCTCATTGTTCTGTGTGCTGGGAAGCTCAGTTCGGCGGAATTCACTGTCGGCTCTCGCCACAAAACTCCTTCAAACCGTTGTCGTGGAACCGCAATGACTTCTTTCGGGATGTTCGCCGCAATCTCGCCAGTCGTCGTGGTGGCGGCGCTCCGTTCGACGTGGTCGCCGTGTGGGCTCTCTGTGGCCTCCACCATCACCAGGATCGGCGAGTCCGGACGAGGTCGCTCATTTGCGCCGACTGCGCTCAGCTACAGCATCGGAGCAGTTGTTGGTGGCGCCGGGTTGGGAGTATTGGGTACTGCGCTCTCGCAGTCCCTCCGATGGATGGGGTTGTCAGAGTCGTCAGGTCTAGCGCTATCAGGCGCGCTGCTGCTCCTAGCGGCACTCGCTGACATCGGTGCAATCGGCCCGGCGCTTCCCCATATTCGGCGACAAGTCGATGAACGATGGATCGACGAGTATCGCGGATGGGTTCTGGGCTTCGGATACGGCTGTCAGATCGGGTTCGGGTTATGCACCTACGTGATGACCACGGGGGTGTATCTCGTCGTGGCACTCGGGGCTGTGTTGCTCCAACCTCCTCAGGCGTTACTGATCGGGTTGGTTTTCGGGCTTGTTCGCGGCGCCGTTGTGTGGCTTGGCGCAACCATCTCGTCTCCCGCCGATCTCGATCACATGCATGCTCGGTTCGCAGCCCTGGAACCAGTCAGTCGAAGAATTGCACCGGCCAGCTACATCGTCGCGGGACTGGGGTGTAGCGGACTCGGATTCGGTGCCCGTCCCGAGATAGTTGCGGGAGTGAGCGCAGTCGCGGCTGTTGGGGGAGTTGTGGTTGCTGGGCTGACTGTGTCTCGGGCACGTCGAACTGAAGTCCTCGCTTTTAGAACTCAGGACCTAGCTCTGAAGACCGAGGGCCTCGCACAGCCATCTCAGGGACGTGCGCCTAGAACTTCTTCCCAAGGCGCGTCGCGATAGCTTCGCCAATAGCCAAGCTCGCTGTGGCCGCCGGCGACGGTGCGTTGACAACGTGCACAGATCGGGCACCTTCAACGAACTCAAAGTCGTCGACCAGTGAACCGTCTCTTCGCAGTGCCTGAGCCCGAATGCCGGCTCCACTCTTGACGAGATCGGTGGCGGTGACTTCGGGCACGAGTTGTTGAAGGGCAGTGACGAAGGCTGCCTTGGAGAGCGAGCGATGCATTTCGCCCATTCCCGTTCGCCAGTATTTCTTGAACAGTTTCCAGCTTCCTGGGTCCTTGGCCATCTCCAGGAGGTCGACTCGGTTCGCCTGCCGCCAGGTGTAGCCCTCCCGTGCGAGAGCGAGGACAGCATTTGGGCCAGCATGAATCTCGCCGTTGATCATCCGGGTGAAGTGAACCCCAAGGAAGGGGAAACGAGGATCCGGAACTGGATAGACAAGGTGCTTGACGAGACTTCGAGATTGGGGGGTGAGCTCGTAGTACTCGCCTCGAAACGGCATGATCCGGGCCTCGGTCTGTCGCCCGCTGAGCTGCGCGATTCGGTCCGAGTGCAGCCCGGAGCAATTCACCAACCACTTGGCTCGAGTAGTTGTTTCACGGCCACCCGTTGAGGCGGTGACCACGGAGACGTGATCGGCCTCCTCATTGATGGCGGTCACTTGAGACCCGAGTTCCAACCACCCTCCGGCGGCAACGATGGAATCCGCAAGTCGTTCGCAGATCATGACATAGTCGGTGATGCCAGCCTCGGGGACCACCAGTGCAGCGAGCCCTTGAACAAAGGGCTCGCGGTCCCGAAGCTCGCCGAGGGAGATCGACCTGACTGCCAGCCCATGTTCAAGGCCCCTGGCCTTGAGGCCATCGAGGCGGGTGACCTCATCAGGGCGGGTCGCAACCACAACTTTGCCGCACAGGTCGACCGGAATCTCCTGCTCGTTGATGAAGTCAAACAACAGCTCGCGGCCGGTCTTCACCATGGCGGCCTTCTGGGAGGCCGGCGGGTAGTACAGCCCCGAGTGAATCACTCCGGAGTTCCGACCTGTTTGGTGCGCAGCGACTGAGGTTTCCTTGTCGAACACAGTAACGACAGCGCCGGGGTGTTGGCGCTGGAGAGCTCGAGCAGTTGCCAGGCCCACAATGCCCGCGCCAATGACGATGATTTCGGATTCGGTGTGTGTCATGACGCTTCGAAGAAATCCAAGACCTCAGTGGTGGCCGAGAATGATCGATCAGTCGGGCCCACGAAGAGCTCCAGCGGGAAGGCCGCTCCAGCCCAGGTGTGGCCAGCGCCTTGCATCGACAGATATTCGAGCCGGTGGCCTGGGCAGGAATAGACCGAGCGCTTGGTACTCGGAGTGAACTGGGTGACCGAAGGCGCTCCCACGCACCCGTTACGCGTGGCGAAGGCCGCAATGGCGACCGTCAGTGGCAATCCCATCGGTGGAGCGAAGATCACTTCGCTGCCAAGGGGCGTAGCAATCGGATCTGCTGTGCCATGGAGGATGAGTGCATCGACCGGCGGTGCGCTCGGGCACGGTGACGTGAGGTTGGAACCTCCAGAGGAGGCAATTGCTCGGAACCGCCAGGGCAGCTCGCAGCTCAGTCCCACAGACATTGCTGAGCCGGAGGAGAATCCGGCTGCGAAGATCCGGGTGGGATCCACACAGACCGTCCGGGCAGTCTGCTGAATCAGCTCTTCAACCCATGCGATGTCATCAACCCCGAACTCCAGGCCACCTGGGATCGACCATCGTGGGCCGGGATCGCTCCCGTTCGGAATCAACACCCAATACCCACGTTGGGAGGCGGCCGCGCCCAGACCGCTATAGGCCTCCCAGAAGTCGTAGCCGAGCGAGAACGGATGGAGACTCACGAGCAGGGGGTACGCCTGGCCTCGTTGATAGTTCGCCGGAGCGACAAGAATCGACGGTCGTCCACCGGCGTCGATACTCGTTGGAACCGGTGCGGCAGCGCCGTCGGTGCTGCAGGTCGTAGCAAGTGCGCGCTGCTCGCGAACTCGGAATGGGGTATTGGGAGCGGCTGAACAGGCTGCAAGTAGGCACACGACAAGCGCAGCTGGAAGGGTACGCAGGGCGTGTTTCGGTAGAGACGTCACTCGCTCAGGATAGAGAGTCCTGTGGGCAGTGTCGATTGGGGGATTGTCGAATGCCGACTGTCGATCAGCGGCCGGGACTTGTCGATTGTCGAAACCCAATTGCTGAGTCCCGAGCGCCGGTTCGAGTGTGTGTTAGCTAGACGTCGAGCGAGTCGAGATCAATGAGATCGGAGTTGTCGAGCAGGAACTGCCGCCGCCGCCCGACGTCGTTGCCCATGAGGGTTTCAAACAACTCGCCAGCATCCTTTGCAGCGAATGCATCAGCCATCGTGATTCGCCGAAGAATCCGGGTGTCTGCGTCCAGGCAGGTCTCGGCGAGTTCCTCAACGTCCATCTCGCCGAGTCCCTTGAAACGAACCCATTGCAGATTCTCGGCCTTGCGATTTCCCCTACAGATCTCCTCGGTCAGGCGAGCCTTTTCCTCATCGCTAAACGCATGGATCTTCTCATCCCCAACCTTGACGGTGTACAGCGGTGGCTGGGCAGCGTAGACACAGCCATGCTCAAGTAGCGGTCGCATGTAGTGGTAGATCAAGGTCAGGAGCAAGCAGCGAATATGGCTACCATCGACATCGGCGTCACACAGGATGATGATTCGGCCATACCGTGCGTCCTCGATCCGGAACTCGCGGCCAGAACCAGCACCGATGGCGGTAATGAGCGCCTGCGCCTCGGTGTTTTCGATCACCTGTTTGAGGTTTGATTTCCCGGCGTTCACAACCTTGCCTCGAAGCGGCAGGACTGCCATGTACTCCGAGTTTCGACCGGCTTTTGCCGGTCCCGCGGCGGAGTCGCCTTCCACGATGAGGAGTTCGGCGTTCTCGCCGTGCGTTCGGCAATCGGCCAGTTTGCCGGGCATGCCAGTGGAGCCAAGATTGGCAGCTTTGCGTTTCGCATCGAGATTCTGTTTTGCAGACACCCGGTTGAGCACTGCTTGGGCGATTTTGTCGCGGATGGCGTTGACGTGAGTCTTTCTTCCACCCCCATCGATCCAATTACCCAGCCCCTCTTTGACTACCTCGTACACAATCGACTGCACCGCTGGCGTGCCGAGTTCGCCCTTGGTCTGGCCTCGGAACTGTGGCTCGGGAACGGTTACTTTGATCGCCGCAACGAGGCCCTCTTGAACGTCGCCCTTCTCGGCTCGATCTTTGCCCGTCTTGGCGAGCTTCGCGAGCTTCTTGGTTGAGGTGAGGAGGGTGTCGTTGACGAGCTTGGTCATCGAGCGCTCAAGTCCTGCGACATGAGTTCCGCCTTCTCGGGTGGGAATCGTGTTCACGAAACTCACCAGGGTGGTGTCGTACCCCTTGGTCCAACGAAGCGCTACATCAACCTGGCAGGTCCGTTCGACCTCGACCATCTTGCCGTCTACGGGCACTTTCTCGACGAACGTTCCGGAACCGAAGATGGTGATGATTTCGGTGACGGGTTCGCCGATGGAGAGGAAGTCGACGTAGTCGGCAAGGCCGCCCTTCGCTACGAATTCCTCGGGTTCACGAGGCTCTGTACCTCGTTTGTCGATAAGTCGGACTTTGAGTCCAGGAACCAGGAAGCACACCTGAGCGACGTGTTCGCGCACCAGGTTGTAGTCGATGGTGGCAGCCGGGTCGAAGATGTCGAAATCGGGCCAGAATCGAACGCGGGTGCCAGTCCGCTTCGGCGGAATCTTCTTGACGATCTCCAGCTGGCTTGTGGGTTTGAAGCCCCCGTTGGGCCCGAAACGGCCAGGCTTTCGCTCAGAGAATCCGAGGCGATGAGTTTGACCCTCACGGTCAACTTCAACGATCAGCTTTGAGGCGAGCGCGTTTACTACTGATGCTCCAACTCCATGTAGGCCACCAGATGCCGAATAGGCACCTCCGCCGAACTTTCCGCCGGCATGGAGTTCGGTGAACACGTACTCAAGCGCGGTGCGCTTACCGTCTTTGAGTCCGGTCGGGATTCCTCGGCCGTTGTCGGAGACTTCGACGCTTTTGTCCCGGTGCAGTGTGACCTCGATGAGGTTGGCGTGGCCAGCCGCGGCCTCGTCGACTCCGTTGTCCACGATCTCCCACACCAGGTGGTGAAGCCCATCATTGCCGGTGCCGCCGATATACATTCCGGGTCGCTTGCGAACGGCGTCGAGGCCTTCGAGCACTTGGATAGAGTGCTCGTCATAGGCGCCGGAGTTGTTTGCCGTGCCGTCGCTCATGGTCTTCCCTCAGCGTTGTCTCGTTGTGTACCTGTGTCGTTGATCACCATCTGCCGAACCCCACACCGAGAATTCGCTTTGCGATTGGTTTGCTCATCAGGTCTCGGGCGCTATGTGCAATCGTCAAGGGCTCGGGATTTTGGTCGGGCTTCGTCGGTGATTCTTCCGTCCCGACAATCAGACTGACGCCGGCCTCGGGGCCGATGTAGGCAAAGTCTATTCGGCGTTCATCTTTGAACTTCGTGACTCGAACGCCACCGGTGCCGCGGCCCTTAACGGGGATCTCTGCGGCATCTGTCACCTTTGCAGTTTGGCGATCAGTGTGAGTGAGCAGAATCGTGTCGGATCCAACTGGGCCAGCGGCGACAATCAGCGCTCCGTCTCCGAGTTTCATCCCGGCCACACCGCCTGCACCGCGGCCTTGAACAGAGACGGTCTCGGTTTCGACTCGCAAAGCCTGAGCGTTAGAGGTGCAGAGAGCGACATCGGAGACATCGGTGCACTCGAACGCCGCAATCACTTTGTCTCCTGGTTTCAGGGAAATGATCGGCTTCGTGTTTGGTGTGCTCAGGACTTCATCGAGTGTCACCCGCTTCATGACACCATTTTCAGTGACGATCATCACCGAGCGACCAGATCCTGCAGTCGAGCTGGCCAGTTGCGCGTCAAGTGACGCCGATTCGCCCGATGCGTGTTCGGTGGTGGACGGTGTCGATGCGAGAACGCAGAGCACGAGTTCTCCTTTTTGGGTAGCGAACAGTTCGCTTGCAGAGGCACCGCGAGTTCTGCCCGTCACCTCCGGTATCGCTGCCGCCGGGGTAATCAGCACGCGGCCCGCATCAGTAATAGCTGCAACCTTGCTGAAGGTGGTGGTTGTGATCCTGCCGGCCAACACGTCGTGTCGGCCGAATGTGGCCTGTTTGGGGCCTTCCTGGGGTTCTCTGCCCACAAGACCCGAGGCGGTCAGCGCAATGGCGCAGGGCTCATCGGTGGCCATCTCCGGATCATCGAGCAGAACCTCAAGCGAGACATCATCGACCTGTTCGGGGTTGATGATTCGAGTCTTTCGTGGTGTCGCGAAACGCCCGACCAGCTCCTCAAGTTCCTTCAGGACGATCGTGCGCTGGCGTTGCTCAGAGGCAAGAATTCGCTGGTAGTCCTCGATTGACTGGGTAAGCCCCTCGACCTCTTGTTCGAGCTTGAGCTTCTCCAGCGCTGTCAGCCGTCGAAGCTGCATATCGAGGATATGGCTGGCTTGGATTTCTGAGAGCGAAAGCTGTTCCATCAGCCGTGCCCGTGCCTCAGCAGCGTCTTGGGAGGAACGGATGATGGAAATCACGAGATCAATAGCATCAAGGGC
>DORQ01000345.1:2240-2604 GCA_003514205.1 Acidimicrobiaceae bacterium | reverse complement strand
ATGTCCAAGCTCGACAAGATCCCCCAGTTCCCCTCCGGTGGCGAACTGCCCTCGGAGGGAGCGCCCTCTGATGCTTCAATCCCGGCTTCGGAAGATCCCGACGCTGAGTTGGCTTCCTTTGCGAAGGTGTTGATTACCGACACCAACGATGTGTGGCAAGACCAGTTCGAAAAGGCGAATCGCAAATACAGTCGTGCGAAGTTGGTGCTGTTCTCCGGTGGGGTGCAAAGCGGTTGTGGTCCTGCGAGTGCAGAAATGGGGCCCTTCTACTGCCCAGCAGACAGCTTGGTCTATATCGATTTGGGGTTCTTTCAAGAGCTGGACCAGCGCTTTGGTGCGGCCGGCGATTTCGCCCAGGCCTATG
>DORQ01000345.1:0-2127 GCA_003514205.1 Acidimicrobiaceae bacterium | reverse complement strand
CCGGCGATTTCGCCCAGGCCTATGTGATTGCGCACGAAGTTGGCCACCACGTTCAAAACGAGCTCGGCATTTCATCGCAGGTCCGCAAGTTGGAACAAGAAGATCCTGACGCAGGCAAGGGCGAGGATGGGCTGTCGGTTCGTCTCGAGTTGCAAGCTGATTGTCTTGCAGGCATCTGGGCGCACAGCCGCTACGAGCGTGGCCAGGCTGATCCGACGAAGCGTCTGGAAGACGGCGATATCGATGAAGCGCTCGATGCCGCTGAAGCCGTAGGTGATGATTCAATCCAAAAAGCCTCGACTGGTCGGGTGAATCCTGAGGGCTTCACTCATGGCAGTGCGAAGCAGCGGAAGAAGTGGTTCAAGGTCGGATACGACAGCGGCGACTCTGATAAGTGCGACACCTTTTCAGCTGACCCCCTGTAGCCCGCTACGATCATCGTTGCTATGGGACAGCCAATCACCGTCATCGAGAAAGCATCGCAACGCCATGGTGTGGTGCGATTCGAAACCAATCGAGTGCTCACGGGCACGGGCCACGAGCGATATCGCCCCGGCGATGTCATCGTGGGCAACCGTCCCCCTGATGTCTTGGCCCGGCGGCTCTTGGAGCGCGGCGGGATCGATCAGGTCCATGTCAACGGTTCGGTAGTGAGCGTGGACTGTTCCAAGGGCCACTCGTCTGAGGGAATCAAGGAAATCATTGAGAGCCTCTACACCTATTACCTGCCTGGTGTTGAGGTTCCAGCCTTTCCGGAGGAGCCGGCAGCGGCAAGTTAGCCTCACTCCTTGACAATCGAACAATTGTTCGATTGTATGGGGGGATGGATCCAACCCAGGCAACGGCAGTTCAACTCAGCGAGCTTGAGCAGTTGGCGCAGCGGATTCGTCCCACAGTGCTTTCAGCTGAGCGCACACTTCCAGTCGCCGAGCTCTACCGTCCGCTTTTTCCAATGGGTGGGCTTGTGCGCGGAACCCGCATTGCGGTGGAGGGCGCGGGAGCCACCAGCGTTGCAATGTCGTTACTTGCTCCGGCCTCCCAGGCCGGTTCTTGGGTAGCTGTTGTGGGCATTGGTTCGTGGGGGTGGGCAGCAGCAGTGCGGGCGGGGATTGATCGCACACGAACCGTTGTGATCGATGATCCTCCAGCGAGCCAATGGGCCACTGCGGTTGCGGCGCTGGTTGATTCCTTCGATCTCGTGGTGGTTGATCCAACTCATCAAATTGGTGGGGTTGATGCTCGTCGTCTTGCAGCTCGCACTCGCGAGCGCGGTTCGGTGGTGGTTTCACTGCAGCTGGCCGACCAGCGCCGTCGCTTCCGCTGGCCAACAGAGCCAGATCACTCCCTCGCAGTGTCAACCACCGCGTGGACTGGCCTTGAGGTCGGGCATGGCTATTTGCAGGAGCGAAGGATGAGCGTGGCTGCCACAGGGCGCCGCGGGGCAGTTCGTGAGCGACGAGTAGAGGTGTGCATCGATGCACAGGGCACCCTTGTCGCAGCAGCACCTGAACGGGATGCGACGGTTCGTCATCTCAGCCGCGTGAGTTGATTGCTGGCTCCGATGATGTTGGCAACTCGAACCATCGTGGTCTGGTGCGCTGATTGGCCGGCGGTTGCGCTCATGGGAACCGGAAGAGCCGGTCTGGAAGACCCTCAGCAGCCTTGTGTGGTGTTGCGGGCGAATCGAGTGGTTGCCACAAACGCGACTGCCCGATCAGAAGGTGTTCGAATTGGCTCTCGCCGGCGAGAAGCGCAGCGCCTCTGCCCTGCAGCGTTGGTACTCGAACGAGATCTCGATCGAGAGGCCCGAGCTTTCGAAGCAGTACTCGCAACCCTTGATGACATCACCCCCAGAATCGAGATCACCCGCCCAGGCACAGTGCTGTTTCCTGCCCGGGGGCCATCGCGCTATTTCGGTGGCGACGAAGCAGTTGCTGCGAAACTGCACTCAGTGGTTTCGGCTGCGTTGCTTGTCCCGACTGCTGTTGGGGTCGGGGTGGCCGACGGGGTCTTTGCGGCCACCCTTGCGGCTCGCCAAGCGGGCCGTGCTCAGCCCGGTGCTCAGCCCTCTGGCGCTCAGCCCTCTGGCGCTCAGCCGTCCGGTGCTGGGGGAGCACTGGTTATCCC
>DORQ01000208.1:18035-18700 GCA_003514205.1 Acidimicrobiaceae bacterium | reverse complement strand
TCCCAGATTCGTGGCTGCCCCCTCAGCACGGTGCAGTGCCGCAGCGACCGCCAGCTCCGTATCAGGGCGGGCAGCCTCCTCACAGAGGCCCTCTGCCGCAGCGACCGCCGGCTCCATATCAGGGCGGGCAGTTCCCTCAGGGAGCTCCTTCGCCGCAGCGACCGCCCGCTCCGTATCAGGGTGGGCAGCCCCCTCGGCGTGGACCAATGCCGCCCCAGCCTGTGGCCCCGCGCCCAGGCGCCCTCGGCGAGACCCGAACGGAGCAGTTCCGGCCAGATGGATCAGGTGTTCAACAGCATTCCCCAACGGAGATAGGGGCCCAGCGGCACCAGTCGGTAGCGGGCACTAGGTCACATGAGCAGCTGCGACCGGCACGACTCGGAATGCCTCCCCACGTCCAAGCCTTGGCAAACCCAACCTCTGGACTGGGGCTCGACGTGCAACCGATCGCGCTGGGCGGGGTTTCGGAAGGTGCTGATAAGGAGTTGTAGGGAGACGCTCGCAGGAGATCGTTGGGGCACACCTCAATTCAGGTGGATGTGGTCGACACCAACTGGCAATGCCTCACGTCGCCACCCGAGGTCGGTCACTGCTCGTTGAAACGCGAATCGGTCGGTCATACCTGCGACGTAGGTGACAGCTTCTCGGAGTGCCTCTGGGCTACC
>DORQ01000208.1:15417-17767 GCA_003514205.1 Acidimicrobiaceae bacterium | reverse complement strand
CGAAATGCGGCGAGCGCCTCGGCCATGGGATCTGCCATACCTACGTAGCCAGTTTCAGAGATTGCCGTCAGCATGGCCGAGATGAAGCTGTGCAATTGCTCGCCTCGGGAACGGCCACAGCGAGTTCGTACAATCTCCGGGAGCATTTCGGGAGTCACGATGCCCGCGTGAACTGCATCTTCAAAGTCATGGCAGACATAGGCAATCCGATCAGCCCATGAGACAACCTCGCCTTCTGGAGTCGACGGGGCAGGGCGAGACCAGCTGTGGTTCCGGATTCCGTCGGAGGTCTCGACGCACAGATTGAGCGGCGCCAAGACAACGTCGGCTCCCCAGACGGCGTGGTCGTAGCCCTCCTCGAGATACGGAGCGAACGCATCCTCCGAAGCGTGGCCACCGGGGCCATGACCACAATCGTGTCCGAGAGCGATTGCTTCGGTCAGTGAGACATTGATTCGGGCACCCCGCGCGATAGCGGTGGCTACTTGGGCAACTTCCAGCGCGTGAGTCAGCCGGGTGCGCTGGTGGTCCTCAGGAAAGATGAAGACTTGGGTCTTTCCTGCGAGGCGCCGGAAGGCCGTCGCTTGGTGCAAGATCCGATCTCGATCTCGTTCGAAACAGGTGCGGAACTCGTCGGGATTCTCCTCGAGTGGGCGGTGTCCGGCGCCGATCGCCCGTGTTGCGCCCGGAGTCAGGGTGTCGGCCTCGATGAGTTCTCTATCCTCCCTGCGAAACGAATCCTGCGGTGAGAGGTAGGCCCTGCTTCCGCGATGTGCGAGCCGGACTGGGGCTGCGGCAACCTCTCCCGCCATGGTTGACTCCCATTGCAGGGCGCGGGTGGAGCGAGCTGGCTGTGCCCGAGTGGGCAGTGCTGGCTCAGGAGTGTGCGTGGTGTGCATAGGTCAAATGCTAGACAGCGGCACTGACATTGAAGTTGATGGCGGATCGGACTCAGCGCAGGGTGATGACGAACCCTTGGTCGAATCGGTGAATCGAGCGCTCGTTGCTGAGGCCGTACACTGGCTGGATGTCGAACTTCGTTGATGAGGCCGCCCTCTGTGTCAAGGCCGGTGACGGAGGTGCGGGATGCGTTTCCTTTAGGCGTGAGGCGCATACGCCCAAAGGTGGTCCCGATGGCGGCGACGGGGGCAGCGGTGGAAATGTCTGGCTTGTCGCTGATCGAAACGTGGCATCGTTGCTGGCATTTCGCGACCATCCTCATCGTCGAGCGGTGAGCGGCACGCACGGAAGCGGGCAAAAGCGTCACGGCTCATCCGGAAATGATCTTCTGGTGTATGTACCTGAAGGAACAATAGTCAAAGACCGCGAGGGGGAAACTCTCGCAGATCTCGTTCACCAGGGCGATCGATGGCTTGCGGCTCGAGCAGGGGTTGGTGGCAAGGGAAACACCCGGTTCATGGGAAACCGGCGCCGCGCTCCTGGTTTTGCGGAGCAGGGAGAAGTTGGAGAAGAGCGGTGGGTGTGGCTTGAGCTGAAGCTGATGGCTGACGTTGCCCTCGTCGGGTTCCCTAACGTTGGCAAATCGACATTGATTGCGTCGATGAGTGCAGCGAAGCCGAAGATCGCCGACTATCCGTTCACGACACTCGTGCCGAATCTCGGTGTTGTTCGAACCGATGACGGCTTTGAGATGGTGTTGGCCGACATCCCGGGGCTGATCGAGGGCGCTGCAGAGGGTCGTGGCCTTGGTCATCAGTTTCTTCGCCACATCGAACGGGCGCGAGTCCTGCTGCTGGTCTTGGATCTAGCACCACCGGACGGGGTGGGGGTGGAAGAACAGGAACGGGTTCTCCTCAACGAGCTAGAGCAGTATCAGCCCGACCTTCTCGAACGCGAACGAGTTCGGGTATTCACCCGAGCCGACTTGGTCTCTGCTGAGGATCTTCCTGACCTTGAAGGCTCGGTGGTCAGCGCTGTGACCGGCCAAGGTCTCGGTCCATTGGTCGGCGTTCTTCGCGGCGCGACTGAACGAGCTCGCGCGGCGTTGCCGGACCCCGAAGCCTATGTGGTGCATACTCCCTCGCCCGAGGGGATCAACGTCGCCCGTGAACACGACGGCTCATACTCAGTGCATGGCAGAGATGCGCTGAGAGCAGTAGCGGTGAACGATCTCACCAACGCCGAAGCACTTGACTATGTGCATGAGCGTCTCAGCGCGCTTGGGGTTGATCGTGCATTGGCGCGAGCGGGCGCCCGAACTGGCGATCAGGTGAGAATCGGTACGATGAGTTTCGAGTATGAGGCTGCTGATGAGATCAATTTCGCGGATCAGTCGACTCGACGATCCGCCTCGAAGCGGAAGGGCTCGCGTGGCTGAGGTTCGCGTGGC
>DORQ01000208.1:2591-15301 GCA_003514205.1 Acidimicrobiaceae bacterium | reverse complement strand
TGGCTGAGGTTCGCGTGGCTGAGGCTCGCGTACAGAGGGTCCTGGCGGAAGGGCCGGGAACACAGATGACTGAGGTCAAGCAACCGTGAGGGTAGTGGTCAAGGTTGGAACCTCCTCGATCACCAACGAGGTAGGTGAGATCAACATCGAATCGATTCGCAAGATTTGTGGCGAGCTACTCGCTGCGAGAGCTGAGGGTCATGAGGTGGTACTCGTGACCTCAGGAGCGATCGCCGCAGGTCTGCCAGCGTTGGGTCTCGGCGGCGATGCCCGTCCGAAGGATGCCCAGACGCTCCAGGCTGTCTCAGCGGTGGGGCAGGGTCGATTGATTGCCACCTATAACCAGGTGCTTGCGGAACTCTCCGACCTCGTGGGTGGCCAGGTACTCATTGCGCCGCATGACTTCATGATTCGCGATCAGTACCTTCACGCTCGCGGCACGCTGGACCGCCTCCTTGAGCTGGGTGTGATTCCGATTGTCAACGAAAACGACGCGATTGCCGATGACGAGATTCGATTCGGTGACAATGATCGGATCGCTGCGTTGGTTGCCCAACTCATTGGAGCTGAGGTCCTAGTTCTGCTGACAGATGCTGATGGTCTACTCACTGCGGACCCCCGTATTGACGCCACGGCATCGCTCATCGAGGACGTCCTTGAAATCGATCAGGAACTACTCGGCTTGGCTGGGGGATCAGGCACGGTGCGCGGCAGCGGTGGCATGGTGACCAAGCTCCAGGCTGCCAAAATTGCGGCCTGGACTGGTGTGCGGACAGTGATTGCAGCCTCTGAACGGACCAATGTTGTTCGTGATTCGATCGACTCCGTTCCCGGCGTCGGAACCATCGTGTGGCCTCAGCAGCGTCGGCTTCCTGCACGGAAGGTGTGGATTGCCTTCGCTGTTGGTATTTCTGGGTCAATCGAGGTGGACGCTGGCGCCGAGGCAGCATTGCGCCTCGACAGTTCATTGCTTGCGCCAGGTGTGTATGGCCATAGCGGCGAGTTTCTGGCCGGCGACGCCGTAGAATTGGTTGGGCCTGCGGGCGTGGTGTTTGCAAAGGGCCTCGTCCGATGTGGAGCCGGGGAACTCACAGCGGGCCAGGCCTCAGTGGTGATACATCGAGATGATCTGGTGGTGCTGTCATGAAACCTGCTGACTCTATCGACTCGACGAATTCCGCGAATTCCGCGAACACAGCGGTTGGGGAGGATGAACTGATGTCGGAACCTGGTAGCCCGAGCGCAGCTTCGAGTCGATGGTTGCAAGCGTTGTTGTGCCTTGCTGCCATCTTCGCCTCGTTCGCCGCAGGAAATCTGTGGGGAACCCGCTCCGCCGAACCGCCATCTGGCCCTGTGGATGTTGGCTTCTTGAATGACATGTCGCTGCACCACGACCAGGCAGTGGAGATGTCTAATTTGGCGCTTGTCCATGCAGAGGACCCAGGAGTTCGAGGCTTTGCGAGAGACATCTTGATCTTCCAGCGCTATGAGCTCGGAGCGATGAACGCGATGCTTGCAGAACGGTCGCTTCGGCGCGCTGGAAGCGACCAGCCAGTGATGGGGTGGATGGGCATGTCGATGTCAGCTCAGGAGATGCCCGGACTTGCGAGCGAAGCGGAAATGAAGGAACTCGGGGAACTGCGAGGTCGTGAGTTTGACCTCCAGTTTCTCAAGTTGATGATCGAACACCATCGTGGAGGTGTCCACATGGCGGAATACGCCGCAGCGAAGGCTGAAGACCCGAGGGTTGTCGACCTTGCCTCCTTGGTGGTTCGTGACCAAAACGCGGAGATTGCTGAATTCAACGCCTACATTGCGAAGCTGGAGAAGGGCTGATACCGACTCGAAGCGGTGGTGCAACCGGGGGACACCTTGTGAGGCCTCCTCCTTCAACCCGCAGGCGAGGCCGCGTTCTTGAGGTGCGGGAGTAGCCACTCTGCAACGCGGCGAGATCCTTCGGGATTGAGGTGAACTCCGTCGGTACGCAGTGTCGGAGCGAACTCGCCTCCGGGGAGAGTCTGCATGAACGCAGCGAGATCGACCAGGAGTACGGCTGGGCGCTGCGCCACGGCTGCTCTGATGATCTCGTTGTATCGGTCTGCCCTGGCCGGGTCGGCCTCGGCATACGGCGGCGGACCCATCAGCAGCGCGGGTACGTAGCTTGGCTCCCAATGAGGAGAGGTAGTCCACACCACCGAAAGCCCCGCCGAGCTGAGGAGGTCGATGAGATGAAGGGCCTCGCTGATCAAGTAGTTGTCGTAGATCGGATCGCCGATAGCGCGCCAGGCCTCGTCTCCATCTAGACGACGGTCGGTCACATCCCAGAGCCCACCAGCAACTACAGCAACCCTGGGCGAGCGCTCTCTGATCATGAACTGAATGCCCTCATCACGCTTGGTGCAGGCCGTGGCCAGCGGCTGTTCCACCCCTGTTCCCCTGCTCCAACCGCCCCGACCGATCCCGCACCCAATCACCGCAGCGTTGTGTGGCGTCACGCTGGGATCCACCTCACGGACTGCTTGAATTCCAGGAAAGAGCGAGGTTGCGAATGAGTCTCCAACCAGGAGTACTCCAAGGCTTTGGCTCGGGACTGACTGCCCCCGTTGATACTCCGCAATCAATTGGCTTGCCCGTTGCAATGACATGAGTTTTCGGTATCGCCCAGCCTTGCATTGCAGCACCTGTTGGCGATCTCGCGCGAACACTCCCGTCTGCCCACATCGTCCATTCGATGCCTTCAGCGGCAGTCCAAATGGAGATTGTGGGTCGCAAGCTGACACGAGAAGCGCCGCCGCGATGGCGAGCGCTGTATGAGCTGCTCGAACCCTGCTCATAGGAGCGGAGCGCCGGTCACGAGCATGAGGGATACCTCTTGTGCCCAAGGCTGGCACGTCTGCGCAGAACGCTAGGAGGCAGGCGGCTCTTGAACTGCCGTAGCCTGCTGGCCTTCGGCCTCAGCTGCTGGTGAGGCCGAGGCCTCAGCAACGGCCGGCGTCTCCTGGGCGGTAGTGCTCAGCCCAAGCTGACTGCGGATCTCCTCCAAGCGCGACTGTGCTTCAACGTTGATGGTGGCCTGTTCAACCTCCAACATCTTCGCTTCTACAGAATCGCCTTCCAGCTCGGCGCCAGCGAGTGCCTTGGCATGCTTGGCCTCGATCTTGGCGCTGATTTCGTCGAAGGTTGGCACGTCTTGGCCAACTGTCTCACGAAGTGATCCAAGTGCCTTGTTCATCTGCTCTTGCATCTTCGCTTGATCAAGCTGTGAGAGGAGTCGTTGCTTCTCCGCGAGCTTCTTCTGAAGCGCTGCGCTGTTCTGTTGAACCGCTGCCTTGGCCTGATCAGAAGCTTGAGCTGATTGAAGTGCCAGTGTTTTGAGGCTTTCAACTTCTCGTTCCAACGCGATGAGGCGGTTGGCGAAGGCCTCGGCCGCTGAGGTGTACTCGGTGACCTTGGTGGCGTTGTTGGCCTTTGCGGCCTCGTCGGCCATCAGGACAGCCTGTCGGGCATTGCCGTTGAGCTTCTCGAGCTCCTCCATCTTTCGATTGAGCTGCATTTCGGTCTGTTTCTGATTTGCGATCACGTTCGCTGCCTGCTCGCGGAGGCGGCGATGTTGCTCGTTGGCCTCGGTGATTGCCTGCTCGAGTTGTACCTTCGGGTCAGCCTTTTCATTGAAGGAGGAGGAGAGCTTTGCGCTGAGGTACTTCCAGAATTTCTTGAACGTGTTCAACATGGGATCCATCGTAGAACGCTTCGACAGCAATCACTGCGCATCCCCGCGGTCCAGGGATAATTCCCAGTCCTGTTCACCGGGACGAGGTTGTGGTGCGGTGTGGTAGAGCCCGACCGATTGTGCCGAGTGGCCCAGGGAGTTCGGCCAACAGATCTCCGAGGTCAGGTGCGCCGAGGAGGTTGGACAGCACTAAGTACAAGGACCCTCCTCCGAGCGAACCCACAATGAGTGCCAATGCTGATTGGGTAACCCCAGTTGGTGAGACCAAGCTCAGCAATGCTGCAAGGGCTCCGCCCATGAGGAGTGCGGCGAGCCCCAGGCGAGCGAGCGTGGAACCAGCAGCCCTGAGTTCGGGGACAGCCGAAATGTCCATTGCTCTGGATGGAGTTGCTCCAACGTCCTGATTCAGCGCCCGTGCAGCAACCAGCCCGGCAACGGTGTAGGAGGTTGCGTAGGCCAGTGCCATCGCAGGGATGCCCCAACGGGACGATGCTCCACCCGATAGCACGGCGGTCACCGTGACGATCAAAACAACATTGGTGGCGTTCTGAATGAGGTTCATATAGAACGGGGTTCGGGTGTTCTTACGGGCATAGAAGCCCCGCAAGCAATACAAGTACAGGGAGAAGCCAGGCAGGCCGACCGCGAACGCTGCAAGCGTGAACGCTGTCACCGAGGTCTCGCGTTCGTTGAACGCACCTCGTTGGAGCATGGTGGCGATGAGCGGGTGCGCGAGGGCCGCCAACCCAGCTGCCGCCGGAAGAATGGCAGACATCATCATGGTGAGTCCGCGCAGGAAGCGGTTGCGAAACAACTCTGGATCGTCATCCACAAAGGCGGCAGCCAAGGAGGGCATCGTGGTTGTCATGATGGACACCGCGATGAGGCCATGGGGAAGCTGGAAAAAGGTGTATGCGTTGACGTACATCGAAGGCCCACCTGAACGCAACGACGCGTTGGTTCCGTAGATGAACAGAAAAGTGAGTTGGTTCACTGCGACATAGCCGAGTGTCCACCCAGAAAGTCGTCGAAGTTCAGCAAAGGAGTGGTGTCGAAGCCGTGGTCGAAAGTGTCCAAGGGAGCCCGAGGATCGAAGTGATGGCACCAGGAGGAGCGCCGACAACGCTATGCCAGCAGTTGCGCCGATGCCCAACAGTGCCAGGACACCGGGCTCCATCACTTGTGCTCCGAGAATGGCCTTCGATTCGCCAGCTCGTAGTCCCGCCGCAAGGAAGAAACCTGAGCTGACCAGGTTGCCTGCAGCTGGTGTCCACGCTGGGGCCACGAAGCTTCCTGTTGAGTTGAGCCGGGCCGTCGCAAGGGTGATCAACCCGTAGAAGAACACTTGGGGAAGGATGAAGTCGAGGAGGCGGAGAAAGATCCGAAACTGAAGTTCGGTTCGGTCCCCACCCCACTCCAACGCGCGTGCCGCTCCTACTCCAAGGTGTGCAAGCAGGAGAACCGCAACGGTCAGCGCACCAAAGAGAAGGACGAGCGATGAACTGACGATCGATGCAGTCTCTTCATCTGAGGCCTTGCGCAACTGCACGAACAACGGCACGAGCGTTGCTGACAGCACCCCGCCGATCGCAAGCTCGTAGATGAGATTTGGCCCGACGTTGGCAAGGTTGAAGATGTCGGTCAGGTTCGTCTGGCCAATGGCCCAGGTCAGCACAACAATTCGTAACAGACCAGTGACACGACTCGCTGCGGTGCCGAGCGCCACACCACCTGACTGGCGAATCAGTGCTCGGTTGTCCTGGTCGGTGCTCACGAAATGGTCTGGGAGCCGCGTGATGATGCTGATTGGCTGGTTGACTCCAATGCGGAGCGGAGCGCCTCAAGCTCATCGGTGATCGAGCCGACATTTGCTTCGAGGTCGTTGAACTCGTCGGGGCTGAAGCGTCCAACTCCAAGCTCGATGCATCGGGTGACAGCTTCGTCGAGCCGGGCGTTGAGCAGTCGCAACTGATCCGCGGTCGTTGCAACTGTGTTGCGTATTCGGTCGGCAGTCTCGAGTTGGGCTCGGAGTGCCGCGAGAGTTCCTGGCGTTGAGCGGCTGGCGTTGGGGCCGAGTTGGCCATCAGCGGTGACCGCACCTGACTGGACGAGTTCATGGAACTCTTGGACGGCGCCCTGTGCATCGATTCGCCTCGATGCGTCGGCGAGCTCATGTCCTGCGCGGGCGTTTTCCCAGACCTCTTTGACTGACTCGTCGATCCGGCCCGACAGGGAACTGAGTCGCTCGCGGATTGGGCCCTCCTGGGCACGGCGAACAGCTTCGGCGAACTGAACTTGAGCGCCGAGGGCATCTTGGACGAATCGGCGCCATGGCTCAGCGATGGTGAACGGATCAATTCGCTCGGTGGTTGGCGAACCCGGGATCGCCAACCCAACCCTCGCCGACCAGGCTGCGATGCCTCCAGCAATTCCTCCGAGCGGTCCGCCAACCAAGATCCCCACAGCTGCCCCGGCACCGGTCGCAAGAATGGCTGAGGGCGACATCATCGCCTTCGCCACCGCGGGAGTAAAGAATCGGTCGCGGAGCGAGAGGGGCATTAGAAGTTGCTCACCACCTGGGCGAACACCGTCTTGATGGTCGCAGCATCAGATGCTGAGTAGAACGCAGCATTTGACGCTTCTGCGATCTGCCGGAGAGCGTCCGTCGTTGCATTGGCGCCGTAGGCGACCGTGAACACCCGAATTGGTGTGGCGTTCTCTCCAGAACTCTTCGCCCGAAGCGATGCGAGTAGTTCGTCGCGTTGGCGATTGTCGTCGCTCTGATCGCTGTCGTCGTTGGCACCGTCGGTCAGCAAGATCACTGCGTTGATTGATGCTGGGTCATAGCTCGCGATCATGTCATCGAATGCCGCCTGAGCAACGGTATAGAGCGGAGTCCCATTGGTTGGGAACAGGCCGTCAATCGAGCGAGCGAGCGCTTCCCTTGAGGCCCCAATGGGCTGTAGAGGCTGAAGATCGAGGTAGTCGGCGCTCTGGTCTGGGCCAAGTCCGGTGCTGAAGATCCTCAGGCCCACCTCGTCCTCTGACTTGAAGCTCTCTAGTGCATCGATCGTGGCTTGTTTTGCGAGGTCTAGCTTGGTGTCTCCGTCGTTGTTGTCCACCCCTTCTCCCATGGATCCAGACACATCCAAAACGAGGAGCACTCGTGCCTTCTTCCGATTCTCAGCCCAACTCGTGAGGAGACCGTCGAGTACTGCGGGGGTGGGGACATCGAGCAGAGTTTGGGGCTGGTCCGGATCGACTCCGTTGGCGGAGATGATTGGATCCGCAACACTGACTGCTGGGTTTCCGGGGCGGAACCCGTAGGCGAGAACTCGTCGTTGGTTCTTCGGTGTCTGCAGGAAGTCAATGAATTGCTCCGCCGCGTCCTTCTGCTCTGCATCGACCCAGTCGGCATCGAGCAGGAAGAGCGGGTTGTCGCTCAACAGGGTGCCCTCTGAGGGATAGATGGCCACCAGTGGCACCTTTGGAGCCTTGGGTACCTCGCCTGGGTCAGTGATGCCGTCTGGATTCCCTTTGTTGTAGTCGATGAGTGACTTCTCCTCGACCGCCACAGCGCTGGCGTAGGTGAGGGCTGTGCCTCGCCGGTCTGCTCTGAACCAGTTGTTGAGAAAGGTCATCGTGATGTCGCCATAGTGGACGACCGCAGACTCAATGCCCTTGTTGAAGTCATTGACTGCCTGGCTCGCGAGGTCCTCAGTGGTGAGGTCGCTGAGTTTGCCTGCGGCGGCGTAAGTCTGGGCAATGGTGGCTGACAGCCCCGAGGTTGACATGTTTGGGTTTGTCTTGCCGAGCCGGAAGGGTCCCCATTCTGGGTGCCCATAGGTGGACCAGCCGTTCGGATCTCTGGCAAGCGTCAGGAGGTCGTTCCATCCGACTGGCTTCTCGGGATAGCCCATTGCTTGAGCCATTGGCTTTGGCATCGCGATCACCAGCGGAGTTGCCATGAGCGAGTCAAACGATTCCGGAACGATGAGTTTCTGGTTCGCTTTGCCGAGACGAAGATTGACTAAGGCACCCCAAGAGGAAGCGGCCGGTGACCAGATCGTGGGAATCGGACCATCCTCGGACTCTCGCCAGCCGGCCGACAGCGCGGAGGCTGCTGCCCCGGAGGCTTTCTTTGAGGGCTCAATGAAGATGCAGTTGCCCTGTGAGGTGCGGTGGTTCTCCTTGTTGAATTTCTTGGCGAGATCGCTGATGAGCTCGATCTTTTCGGACGAGACCGCAATGGTGACCTGAACGCACCCCGAGCTTTCGGCCTCAGAAAGCGTCGTTTCCGAAGCTGAGCCATTGTCGGTGGTGCCGGTGCACGCGACCATCAGCAGCCCGGCACAGGTGAGGAGCACGAGCGCCCGAAGCGATCGACTGGATGGCCGACCCGTGAGTCTGTGATTGCTTGGATTGTCAGGGTTCATTGGTTGACCTGCACCTTGTTCATTGTGGTTCGCACTTCAGATCGTAGGCTGGCTTCGAGCCGGTTCCATGCCAGCACGTCATGGTGTTCTCGGCAGAACGGTTGCGAAGGCTCAAACCTCGGGTCGCCCTGAATGTGCCGTTCCCACAGCGCCGTCATGTCGCAGTCATTTCGTGTTCCACAGTTGTGCGAGTTGATCGAGCAACCCCGCGCTCGGGAGATCTGCAGCGGTCGCTGATCCGGATTCCCAGCCCTGATCTGCAGCCACGCTGGAGAGAGCCTTCAACAGCTCGGCAGAGGGCGGGGGAGCAGCGGCTGATCCCGCGCTTGGAACCACCATCAGCCGGTCAAGAAGAGCGGGTTCTGGGGTACTGACAACGAACTTGCTGCTATTTGCGGCATCAGCGACCCGAAACTGCGCCTTGCTGCTGAGAATGACTGAAGCGAATGCCGGGGTAGTGAGGAACCGCCCAAGTTGGTCCGGCGCTGCCTTATTGCTCGATGACGCATTGCTGAGTTGCGTCCGGAATGAATCGGCGACGGAGAGATCGGTGGTATCTGCGCCGGCTGGCAGTCCAGCAAGGGCGAATCCCGCTAGAGCAAGTCGTCCGTCGGATGTGCTCGAAGGTCCTACGCCAAGCTTGAGCTGGCCCCACGCACTGTTGCCGCCGAGGTCAGCCCAGTTCTTGCCGGCGTTGTTGAAGATGCACGCCCAATCAATCACTCCGCCACAATGCGCAGCAAGCGGAACGGAGCGCTCCTTGGCCATCACGAGTGAGGTCGGAGAGCTTCCAAGCTCGACACTGGACTGCGCCGAGATCCGTTCAGCTGAACCTGGTTGAGATATCGCCGACTGGACCCAGATCTCCGAAGTGACCCAGTACGACCAGTCGGGATCCTCTTGTGAATTGAGGGCCGCCACTGTGTCGAGCGGGGCCACAGATCTGACCGTGAATCTTGAAGCGTCAAGGCGGTCGCGAAGCGAATCGCACACTGCGGAGTTGTCCGAACCGCACACAACAACGACCGGTCCCGACTGGTCGTCGATCCCAGCACGGGGAGCCTCTCCTGAACCGCGTGAACGCCATGCGAGAGCGGCCACGATCATTCCGACTGCAAGGACTACCGCTCCGAGCCGCTTCATGGTGTTGAGGGTACTTCGCTCGGCGTTGAGGCGGCATCGGGCAGGTCGGCCTCCTCGAAGGTCATTAACTGCTCGTCAGTTGGTTCCGTGAGCTGGATAACCCGGGTCGACTGCCGGGCGATAGTGGCTTCAAAGAGATTTCGCACGTATCGGCCGTTGCCGAAACCTTTGGTTCTTGGCACTGAATCAATGATCTCGTTTAACCGCTTCTCTGCGGCTGGAGTGAGCTGATAGCGCTGCTTGCGGCAGAGCCCTTCGAAAATCGACGCCAATTCAGGCGTGCTGTAGTCAGGGAAACTGATGGTCTTGGGGAAGCGAGATCGAAGGCCAGGGTTTGCACCGATGAACGCCTCCATCTCGGCGGGGTAGCCCGCAACGACAACGACCGTCGTGTCGCGATGGTCTTCAATCAGTTTGACGATCGCATCGATTGCCTCGCGTCCAAAGTCGTTCTCGCCGCCTCGAACCAGTGTGTAGGCCTCGTCGATGAACAGCATCCCGCCCTTGGCAGCAGCGAATTGTTTGGCAACCAAGGGAGCGGTTTGGCCGACATAGCCAGCGACCATGGTGGAACGGTCCACCTCCACGAGGTGTCCTTTGGCGAGCGCGCCAACGGACAGGTAGATCTGCGCGAGTAGTCGAGCGACAGTGGTTTTGCCGGTTCCCGGATTACCCACGAACACCAAATGAAGCGCGGTTGCCATGGTGGGCAGGTCGCGCTGTCGGCGAAGTTGTTGCACCCGCAGAAGATCAGTGACGAGTCGTACCTCCGCTTTGACCTCTGCGAGGCCGATGAGCGCGTCGAGCTCCGCGAGGAGTTCTTCGAGGGGGCGAGGTGCAGGCGCTGGGATTGGCTCCTCGGGCGCATCGGTCGCTGATTCGGGGACAATCGAGGGGACCGGAATCGAGTGCGTGTTGAGCCGTATGAGATCCAGCAGCATTGATCGGAACTTCCCAAGAGCGATGAGCTCAGCCTGTGCCGTTACTTCATCGAGTGACGCAATGACATGGCAGATGTCCATTGCCCGGCGGTAGTAGGCCATTGCAGAGTCACTGTGATCGCGGCGGTCGGCCGCAAGAAGGATCTCGAACAGCGTCGAGGGTGTATTCAGCCATGAGGCCTTGCCGGCAATGAGTTGGGATCCTCGGAGAACCGTGGGGGTGGCACCAGCGAGTTTGGTCTCCGGCAAGAGCGACCCGAAGGTGGCTGTCAATGCCCAACACTCATTATCGGTGTGTCGGTCGTCGACATCAATGAAGGCCACTGAAAGGTTGAACGCTTCGTTGATGACATCTGTTCGAAGGTGGTCGGCTCTGGCCCCGGGCGCTGCTGCACAGATGAGCGCCTCGGTGACTTCTGTGACGAAGGCGTCAACCACAGGGCCAAGCACCGTTGCGTCAATCACGGTGCAACCTTAGGGCTGGAGCGTGGTGCAGAGGAGGGAATTGGCTGTGTGCCCCCAAATATCGCTGTTGGCTGGTCAGGCGTCGACGACTCACCAACCGAGGACACCTCTGGGTATTGCACGGCCCACTCCTGGTCGCCGTATGAGAAGTGCCACCATTCCTGGTCATTGGGAGCGAATCCGGCGGAACACATGTGATCGTCGAGTAGTCGGCGAAGTTCCCGGATCTGAGCGCACCGCGATTCGCCGAGGTCGTCCAATACCTCTGATCCTGGTTCCTCAAATGCCGATCTCGCAGCCAGTGGGGTGAACTCGTCAAAGGAAGTTCCCAGCGAGAGTGGCGTACCCGAAACGCATAGTGTGAGGTCGACAGCAGCACCGGTCTGATGGGGAGGAACGATACTGAGATGGTTGGGATCCGCTAGGAATCCTGGTTTCAGCGTTGAACCCGGACCGTAGAAGTGCCGGTACAGCGCGGAGATGGTCGTCATGGAACGCCATGCGTCGAAGATCCCGAGGCTGAACGGGTCAGGGAGTCGGTCCTGCACATGCAGGAGCTTGCTGAGCACCGTCTCGCGAATCCACATGGTTGAGTCTGTGCCGCTCCAACCGGTGTTGGCATACGCATTAATGCAGGTGATCCCGCTCAGGATAACAAGCGGTTCGCCAGCGTCAGTGATCTGAGCCGCTGCTGGGTCGGCCACTCGCAATGATCGCAACGGGATTGAGGAGGGTGGTTGCCAATCCTTGTCCAACACATCATGGGGATCAGCGGAGAGGTGGCGATACATGGTGCAGCCAGCGTAGCCAGGGCGGTGGGGAAACTCGATTGACCGGTTGGTCAAGTTGGTCGTTAGTCTTGGCGGATGTCATATCGCTTCGACACCGTCAATGACGTTCGCACTCGCCTTCAGGGAGTGGACTACCTATCCGATGATGCAATCGCCGGAATCGTGTACCTCGCGGATCGGCTAGGAAAGCCGATTCTTGTCGAGGGTCCCGCGGGCACCGGAAAGACTCAGCTTGCCAAATCAGTTGCCGAGATCTGTGGTGCTCGCCTCATCAGACTGCAGTGCTACGAAGGCCTGGATGAGTCCAAGGCGCTCTATGAGTGGAACTACAAAAAGCAATTGCTGCGAATCCAAGCCACTAAGGCTGAGGAGGGCGCAGCCTGGGAGGAGATTGAGGAGGACATCTTCAGCGATGACTTCCTGCTGACCCGCCCGTTGCTCGAAGCGATCCGCGCAGAAGATCCAGTGGTACTGCTCATCGATGAGGTCGATCGAGTTGAGGTGGAGACCGAGGCCCTGCTCTTGGAGATCCTGTCGGACTATCAGGTATCGATTCCTGAGCTCGGCACCATTACGGCCCGCCAGATACCCATGGTCTTCCTGACGTCAAACAACACCCGGGAACTGAGCGAGGCACTCAAGCGCCGGTGTCTTTTCCTCCACATCGACTATCCGGATATGGACCGCGAGAAGGAGATTGTCCTCACCAAGGTCCCTGACATCACCGAGACGCTTGCAGATCAAGTCGCTCGAATCGTTCGGTCAATTCGTCAGATGGAACTCAAGAAGTCGCCCTCAGTTTCTGAGACGCTGGATTGGGCTCGAACACTGATGCTGTTAGGCGTCGAGAAGATCGATGCCGAGACGGCAACGGGCACCGCCAACGTGCTGTTGAAGTATCAGTCAGACATCGCGAAGGCGACAAAGGAATTTGCGAATGAAGGGTCCTCGTTCCGCAAGGGCGGGCCCTTCGCGGACAAGTAGCCAGCATCGTGACGAATCCCGAAGCGCCGAGTGAGATTCCTGAGATTGCGGTTTCGGGCGAGCCGATGCTCGCGCTCTTAAACGGGTTCATCGTTGAGCTGCGTGAGGCGGGTCTTCCCGTCAGCCTGACGGAAAACCTCGATGCAATGGAGGCGATTCGTCACATTCCGTTGGATGATCGATCGGCGTTCAAATACGCGCTTGCTTCCACGTTGGTCAA
>DORQ01000208.1:0-2403 GCA_003514205.1 Acidimicrobiaceae bacterium | reverse complement strand
GAGGAGGCCGAGCATCTTCCTGAGGAACTTGAAGACGCCCTGGGGGAGATGGAAGGTGCCTCTGGTGAGGGGCAGAACCAAGGTTCGGGAGGAGGCGGAGATGGCCTCAGTCCTGAAGAGCTAGCCGAAATGCTGTACCAGTCGCTGCTGCGCGGCGACGATGCAATGATGCGGGCCGTGGCTCGACAATCGGTTCGCCGGTTCGCAGGCATGGAACCTGGTCGCCCCGTTGGCGGGACCTACTACCTGTATCGAACGCTTCGAAATCTGGATCTGGACGGAATGCTGGAGCGGCTCAAGTCGCAGGCTGAAGCAGATTCTCCAGAGCCCTTAACGCAACTCGAAAAGCGACTTGAAGCAGATGAGTTCACCACTCGGATCGAGAAACTCAAGCGGGAGATCGAAGCCGAGATTCGTCGGCGTTTGGTGGCCGACCGTGGGGTGGAAGCGATGGCGAAAACGCTTCGCAAGCCGCTGCCAGAGGATATCGACTTCATGCACGCCAGTCGCGATGAAATGAAGCTCTTGCGCCAAGCGATCTTCCCCTTGACCCGCAAGTTGGCAGTGCGACTCGCCCGTAAGCGTCGCCATGGCCGCAAAGGCCCCTTGGATTTCCGAAACACCGTCCGTCATTCTTTGAGTTACGGAGGAGTGCCGGCAGAGCCGAAGTTCAAGTACCCCCGACCAGCGAAGCCAGAGATCTTCGTGGTCGCCGATATCTCAGGGTCAGTCGCAGCATTCGCTCGCTTCACACTTCACCTGGTTCACGCTATCTCCGGACAGTTCTCCAGGGTTCGTTCCTTTGTCTTCATTGACGGCGTCGATGAAGTGACTCGCTTCTTTGAGACCACTGATGACATCGTGGAGGCCATCCATAAAGTCAATACGGAGGCCGACGTCGTCTGGGTCGATGGCCACTCAGACTATGGCCATGCATTTGAGGTGTTCTGGTCGAAATGGGGCAAAGATATTGGTCCGAAGACAACGGTGCTCATTCTCGGAGATGCTCGGAATAACTATCACGCCTCCCAGTCGTGGGTGATCAAGGAAATCCGGCACCGGGCGCGCCACGTCTACTGGTTGAACCCCGAACCGAAGTCGTATTGGGATACCGGTGATTCCATCGTCGGTGAGTACGCGACTCACTGCGACGGAGCCTACGAATGCCGGAACCTCCGCCAGCTGGAGAAGTTTGTGGATCAGCTGGTCTGAGGACTGAGCGAGGGAGCGACTAGGACTCCGCCAGGATCTGGCTGATCGCTGCCTGTTCCGCACGTAGATGGTCTCGAATCCCATCGACGATTGCTCGTTCGACCTGGCCCGCGAACAGCAGAATCTTCACTCGAAACTCTCCGCGAGTCTCTCGAATCGAGCCGGAGGCCGTGTCGCGATAGGTCGTTGTGATTGAGGCGGAGAGCTTCGACGCGTAATGATCGGGAATGAGGCGGGTCGTGGAACTCAGTCTGTTCAGGTCGTAGATTGATTCCTCGACCCAGGTGAGTTTGTCTGGATCGATGATTGCGAGCGCGGCTGAGGGGAGTGAGGCCACGAATCGGTAGCGCAGCGACACTGTGACTGTTGGCTGGGAATGAACTACCGACAGCACCTCGGGCGAGCTGAGGTGGCCTCCGGTTGGCCAGTGAGCATACGAATCGGCGTCGCAATAGCACGCGATGACCTCCGCTGCGGCTCGGTCGTACTTCTGCTCAACGGAGAACTTCATGGTCTCAACCCTTGGTGCTGGCGACCGTCGTGATGCGAGCCGTCTAGGGGAGGATAGCTGGCTGCATGGCTAGGGGAGGGTTGCAATGACCTCATCAAAGACTCGGAAGAGCGCTGGCCCTGCTTTGTCCTCCCGGGCGAGCACGCCGATCTTTCTACACGCTGCAAGAATTTCCCGAGCTTCTCGACCTGGCCACGGTCGCCGAAGCAGTTCGGGAGGCAGGAGCGGATCGAATTCAAAACACTGGTTGAAGCGAATGGCAATGTGAAGCGCCCCGGGTAGGAAATCGGCTTCGGAAATTCTCTGGTCTCGAGAGCGCATTGCTTGCAGGGTTCGCGGAATCTCTCGGTAGGTTTCGATAAATGCGCGGTATCGGTCGGCCACCTCTTCCAACGGCCAGAGTTGTGCAGCGAGTTCTCGTGGATCGCTTACCCCGCCAACCACGAGGTCGTCGGTGGACCATTGGCTGACGAACTCTCCAATTTTGAGACGATCGGCCTCGGCCTCGACCTCGACCTCCCAGCGATGCGGAGACACATACAGACCGTTGTGGATCGGCGCCGCGCCGAGCGCGAGCAGCCGGTCTCGGAATTGGTCCCGAGCTGAGCGGGCACGCTCGGGAATGGCGAACCCGGCGAGACGCCATCGGCGGTCCCAGCCCCGAGATCGGAAGAGCGTCG
>DORQ01000109.1 GCA_003514205.1 Acidimicrobiaceae bacterium | reverse complement strand
GATTGGGAGCTTGCCGACCGAGAGCGATTTCGGGCAGTCCACGCAGCACCCGACGCCCGGCTGTGGGCCGCGCGAAATGCTGGGCGAGCACGCCTGGTCGAGTTCGTGCGGGCCAGGGCACGTCGCAAGGCCGATCGCTATGGTGGAGACGAAGCGGACGGCATTGAGAATCTTCTTGATCCAGACGTGTTGACCATCGGGTTTGCTCGTCGGTTCGCAACGTACAAACGAGCAACACTGCTCCTCACTGATCAGAGCAGGCTGCGCCAACTCCTTGGAGGCGACCGTCCCATCCAGTTGTTGTTCTCCGGGAAGGCGCACCCAGCCGATGAGCCCGGCAAAGGGTTTCTTCAAGAGGTTGCTCACCTCGCCGAGGATCCGCAGACACGCGACCGAGTGGTCTTTCTTGAAGACTATGACCTTGACGCTGGGCGCATGCTCACCCGCGGGGTGGACGTGTGGCTGAACACTCCCCTTCGCCCCATGGAAGCTTGCGGCACGAGTGGCATGAAGGCGGCTTTGAACGGAGTGTTGAACCTCTCGGTTCGCGACGGTTGGTGGGATGAGGCCTTCGCGCCCGATCTCGGGTGGGCGATCCCCACGACCAGCCATGAGAGCCTCGAACCGCAGGAGCGAGACCAACGCGAATCCGCCTGGCTCTATGACCTCATTGAGCGTGAAGTGATACCGGCGTTCTACGACCGTGACGCTGCTGGCATTCCACGCGGTTGGACTCATCGAATGGCCTCCTGTTTGGAGCACCTCGTTCCGGAGTTTCATGCCGGGCGAATGGTTCGTGAGTATGTGCAGGATTACTACCTGCCATCAGCGATTCGAACGAAGGAAGTTCACGGTGTAGATGGTTCAGGCGTACTTGAACTCGCCGCCTTCAAGTCAAAGGTTCGCCAGAACTGGCCAGCGGTACAGGTCCTTGAGGTCAGCACCCCAGTGGATTCGCATGTGGACGAGGAGATCACCGTCCATACGACGGTCTCCCTTGGCGGTCTCGACCCGTCGGAAGTCCACGTTCAGCTACTCGTCGGTGAGGTCGATATGGAAGGTGAACTCTCGGCGACAGTGACCTCCAATCTCACATTGCAAGAGTCAGTGCAGGGCGACGCCCAAGGGTGCTACCGATACTCGGGCTCCACGACTTGTGATCATCCCGGCACGATGGGATACCAAATCCGAATCGTCCCCGATGGCTCCGAACTTCACCAATGGACCGAGATCGGACTCGTTCGCTACGGGGCCTGAACCAACCCGGTGGTGCGCAGCACCTGGTCGAACCAGAGCCTCGAATTCGTTCCACACAGAGCATCGATCTGAGCACAGGCTGATCCAGCTTGTCTGATGCTTTGCAGCGTCTCAATACGGTCCGGAGCGTCGAAGAACCAGGCACAACTAGACCACGCCTCAAGTCGAAGGCGCTCGGCGTTCATCCACTGAAGGCAGCGCTGATCTGACTGCGGTGACCGGGCCACCGAGTGCGAGTCAAGAAACTGTTCGATCGCCTGCTCCCTGAGGTCTGGAGGGGCAGACAACACCGCCCCGTACTCCTCGCGTGCATTCCACGGATCGATCAGGTCACGCGTTGCAGACCCATCAAGTGCCCTGCCAGCCTGTTCAGCAACCACGTCGAGCACATCTCGCAATGGCCGCCGCCAGGACTGGTCCTGTCCCGCTACCTCTTCAAATCGGCAGCCGCAGTTGGAGCGCCAGCGTTCTACTCCATGCGCACAGCTCCACGAGGAGAGCTCCGCAATAGCGCCCGGCTCAACTGCCGGGAAACGAGCGAGGTATTCCGCTGGACGGATGAGTTCAACCCCCGCCATTGCAGACCACTCAATCACCGCCCTCGCCAAGGCCATCTCGCCGAATCTGTGATGGTGACCGAAGGACTCGATATCAGTGGAAACGATGGTCAATCCATCCGCAGCGGCATCGACCACGGCGTGAGCGAATCGAACGCCGTCATTCAGGAGGCCGCCAAAGGCAACTGCGTGTGACGTGGGTCCATCGTAAGGGATGACTGCAATGCTTCTGCCGCTCGGCAAGTGAACCAGCAGCGGCGTCCGTGGTGGCTCTCCCATCTCTGAACTGCCCGCTTGTGCCGTACTGCCAGGAGTGTCCGAACTGTGTTGGATGGGATGAAAAGCCTCGAGTGGGTGGCACTGGTGCGGAGCGAGCATGGTCCAGCTGATTCCATGATCAACCAAGGTCTCGAGGCTGGCTGAGTCGACGGCCGTTTCTGGGAGCCACATCCCAGATGCTTGCCTGCCGAATCGGGAGGTGAATTCAGCCAGCCCCCAGTTCACGATGGTGGAGCGGTCCCGAGCGTTGGTGAGCGGCAGAATGGCGTGCACCCAGGGATGCGCCATCGCAGCAGTTCCGCCGGAGCTCACGTCACCTGATGTCACTGCTGCGGCGGTCGCTGGTGCGTGCCGATCCATCCACGTGCCGAGGGTTGGGCCAAGGTCGAAGCTCAGCGAGGCCCAGAGGTTCAGGCGCTGTTCAGGTTGTCCATCACTGCGGAGTACCCGGGCTGTCGCAAGCGGCTCGTAACACTCGGAGTTGATTCGCTCGTTCCAGTTACGGAATGGCGCAGCGGTCGGTTGTTGGTCGATTTCGCCGGTGTTTGGATTCTCTCGCGGCGGTTGATACGCGTGACCATGCACGCAGATGTAACGAGTCATCGAGTTCCTCCCCGTCGGCTGAGAACCATGAGCCCAAGTGGCGCAAGTGTTACCACACCAGACTGCTGCCAGTGACCGTGGGGCTGAGGAACTGACTCGATCACCTCTGGAATCGGCAGGCCAGAACCACCCCAGTGGTGCGCGTCGCTATTGGCCAGCAGATGCCAGCGCCCAGCCTCGGGTAGACCGATTCGATATCCCTCATGCACCGTCGGCGTGAAATTGGCTGTCACCACCAATGTGTCGGCCGGATCAGCGCTTCGGCGCGCCCACACAAGCACCGAGTTGGTGGTATCAGCACAATCGATCCACTCGAAGTTGGATCCGATTGATGGATCATCTGCGAGCGAGGGAAGGGAGCGAAGGAGCCTGTTGAGCTCTCGAACCCAGTCTCGAAGTGAGGAATGGACCTCGTAGTCAAGGAGGTACCAGGGCAGCTCACGGTCGTGGCTCCACTCCTCCGACATAGCCAGTTCGCCGCCCATGAACAACAGCGGGATGCCGGGAGTTGTGTACTGGTTGCCGAAGAGGAGCCGAAGATTTGCCCGTCGTTGCCACTCGTCGCCAGCCATCTTGTTCACGAGGGAGCCTTTGCCGTGCACCACTTCGTCGTGGGACAACGGTTGCACGAAGCGCTCTGAAGCGGAGTAGGTCGACCGGAATGTCAGATCGTTCTGATGCCATTTGCGGTGAATCGGTTCACGCGCAAGATACTCAAGCATGTCGTGCATCCACCCGAGATCCCATTTGTAGTCGAATCCGAGCCCACCCTC
>DORQ01000278.1 GCA_003514205.1 Acidimicrobiaceae bacterium | reverse complement strand
TCAAACCCAAGCCGGGAGCAGTACTGAATCGCCCTGGGTTTGGTAGAGGCTCGGTGGTTTGGTTTTCGAGTCGGTCATCGCCGACCCGGCTGACATTCTGACGCGTGCGTAGTGGCAACGCGAATCGTTGTAGTGGGTCGTCAACCCTGGTTGATGAGCGTCACCTCCGTTTCGGGCTGGCGTGCGGCGTGCCAGGCGGCTTCGAACTCGACGGGTGGGACGTCGCCAAGTGCGCTGTGGAGGCGCTCGTTATTGAACCAGTGCACCCAGTTCAGAGTGGCCAACTCAACCTGATCGACGTCTTTCCAGGGGCCGCGCCGGTGGATCACTTCGGTCTTGTACAGCCCATTGATCGTTTCGGCGAGAGCGTTATCGTAAGAATCAGCGACACTGCCGATTGAAGGCGTTGCTCCGATCTCCTCGAGCCGTTCGGTGTAGCGAACTGATGTGTATTGACCGCCGGCATCGGAGTGACAAATGAGCCCCTCAAGGCGGTGACCGCGTGACCAGCGGGCCATCTCGATGGACTCCAACACCATGTCTGTGCGCATGTTCGTAGCGACGCGCCACCCCACAATGGTGCGGGAGAACACGTCGGTGATGAACGACACGTACACCATCCCCGACCAAGTCGGCACATAGGTCAGGTCCGTCACCCACAGTTGATTCGGTGCGGTGGCTGTGAAGTCACGGTTCACCAAGTCCGGTGGCCGGGTGGCTTTGTCGTCGGGGCAGGTGGTGCGGACGCGTTTACCGCGGCGAGCACCAGCAATACCCATTTCACGCATCAGACGGCCCACCTGGTCCCGGCCGATGTCGGCACCACCGCGGCGCATCGCCTTCCACATTTTGCGGACCCCGTATACCTCATAGTTCGCTTGCCAGATCGTGAAGATCGCTACTTTCGTCACGATGTCGCTGATCGCTCGGGCCGACATCGGCCGGGACTTCGCGGCGTAGTAGGTCGACGGTGAGATCTTCCAGTTGTCCGGGTCGATCTCGCTGAGAACAGCGCAGATCGGCTCGACCCCGAACTCGGTGCGATACGCGTCGATATAGTCGACGGTCATCGTTGTGGGCGGTCGAGCTCCGCCGCGAAGAAAGCCGACGCAGACTTCAATATTGCGTTCGCACGCCGCAGTTCCTTCACCTCCTGCTCAAGCTCTTTGACGCGCTCCGACTCCGCTGTGGTGATGCCGGGGGTATGGCCGTCGTCGATGTCGGCTTGCCGCACCCATTTGCGTACGGTCTCGACTCCATAGCCGAGCTGCTGTGCTACCCGATTTGCCGTCCCGTGGTGAGTGCCCAGCTCGGCGCGGAGCTGGCGAACCAGCCGCACCGCCTGAGCTCTTTCAGTGTCGGTGTAGCGCCTCGCTGTCGGACGCCCTGACTTCGATTCTTGTGGCATAACTCCATCCTCGTTTCCAAGGTCGAGAGCCTCCAAGAAACCCAGGGCGATTCAGTACCACTCAACAGCTTCCTCTCGGTTCGGCACTCGAATATGAACATGGTCGAGTCTGCCCAGCCGAAATTTTCCAGGAGCTTCCATGTGATGAGTCTATGCAGTGTCCTGCGCCTCGTGGTGGTGATTGAGTGACAGCTTGGGCTCCATAGGGAGTACATTCCGACCATGAAGCTACGTGCCCAACTTGGCGAATTGGATCGTGTCGACAAGATGACCTTGCCGATGTTTGCCCTGACGATGATCGCGGAGCACTTGTGGCTGCGACATCAGGCAGCGCGGAAGGAAGTGGTTCACCCCCTACCGGGTGTTCCTGCTCAATTAGATCCACTGACCGCACCCGACGGCCTGACCACACCCAATCCGCTGACCGCACCCGACGGCCTGACCACACCCGATCCGCTGATTCCTGTGGGCTACGAGCGACGAGACACCGTTGCCAGCCTGAGTGCTCTCTTCGGGAGCATTGCCATGGGCTTCGCGTGGGCTGGCGTGTTCGGCAAGGTTGACCGCTTTCTCCTTCGTCATAGGATTTCGAATCTCGGGCGACGTCGTGCAGCGCTGCCGATGGCGATGGTGCTGTGGGATTTCCTGTACTACTGGGAACATCGGTGGATGCATGAGGTCCGCCTGTTGTGGGCGCATCACGTGACACACCATTCCTCGGAGCGCTACAACCTGTCCACAGCGCTGCGGCAGCCGTGGTCACCATTTCTCGTGCACTGGGTGTTTGCGCCAATGCCCCTGCTGGGGTTTCCGCTTGCGACCACCCGCAAAGCGGCACAGCTGAACCTCCTCTACCAATACTGGATCCACACAGAGGCGATCGACCGGTTGCCGAAGTCCGCCGAATTGGTGCTCAACACCGCGTCACACCACCGGGTTCACCATGGCGCCAACAAGGAGTACTTGGACAAGAACTATGGCGGGATCCTGATCGTCTGGGACAGGTTGTTTGGCAGTTTTGAGCCAGAGGTTCGCCGGGTGAAGTACGGGCTGACGAAGAACATCAACACCTATAACCCGTTGAGGATCGCCTATCACGAGTTTTTCGACATCGCGAGAGATGTTCGAACGGCACGCTCGATGCGCGATCGATTGGGCTATGTGTTCCGACACCCAGGATGGGCGCCTCGCTGAACTGCGGCCTCCTCATCATTGGACCGGTAGCGTCGTGGTAATGGCCAGACATCCTCAGACACTAAGAACCACTCGACCGAGAGTGCGGGTCGTGGTCGCACTCTGCGCCTTCTCGATCCTCCTGGTGGGGGCATGCGAGGCGAGTGATGTGTATGGGTTGCCGATGCAACGGGCAGGTCGTCGATGCAGCGGCAACGGATTCGCACGCGATTCGAAGAACGTTCTGCAGTGCGTGAAGGGTCGATGGAAAGTCAACATGACGATCGACCGGGCCGTCGCCATGATCAACGGCTACAACGCCGCGCAGGCCACCACAACCCCGGTTTCACCTCCACAAACTCCCGAGACAACAGTTCTACCTCCGCCGCCTCCGCCCGTTGTGCCCCAACAAATCGCCCTGGGGAACGCCCATACCTGTGTGTTGTTGACCGACGGTTTCGTGAAGTGCTGGGGAGCAAACGATCAAGGCCAACTTGGGATCGGTTCGTTCTCGAGTCGGTTGGAACCAACGGAGGTCGTTGGGTTAGTGGGTGCTGTGCAGATCAGCGCAGCACGGGATAGCACCTGCGCAGTTCGAGGCGATGGGTCAGTCGCGTGCTGGGGGGATGGCTCTCGTGCCCAACTCGGAATTGGCTTCAGCGCAGACAGCCCGGTGCCGCTCGTAGTGCCCAACGTTATGGGTGCTGTGCAGGTTGCTGTTGGTGTGGACCACTCCTGCGCGTTGCTCGGTGATGCAACGGTGAAGTGTTGGGGTTCAAACGTGGCCTATCAACTTGGCGACGGAACCGCGTCGGGTCGACTGACGGCAGTGGTGGCGAATGCTTCCCAGGTAGCGCAGCTGAATGCGGGGGCCTTGTTCACATGCGCCAGGACGCTCACCGGAACAGTCACGTGTTGGGGCTACAGCAGCACTGGGCGACTTGGAAATGGTTCGCCATCGCAGCCGACGATGCCAGAAGAAGTTCCCGGAGTTTCAGGCGTCACAGATCTTTCCGCAGGCGACAACCACGCCTGTGCTGTGGCCGCTGGTGTGGTTCGATGCTGGGGCTACAACGAGTTCGGCGGACTTGGCGACGGAAGCAATGTGAACCGAAACTCGCCGGTCACCGTGTCCTCGCTATCAGCAGTGTCCAAGGTCACCGCAGGACGCGGGTTCTCCTGCGCTGTGACTACGACATTTGATTCGGTGCAGTGCTGGGGTGCGAACAGCTTGGGGACCCTGGGAGACGGAACCACCATCAACAGCAACACGCCGGTACGCGCCGGTTCTCTCTCAGGTGTCGCTCAGTTGGAGGCGGGTGACGATCATGTATGTGCTCTCAAGACGGATTCCACATTGCGGTGCTGGGGCTCGAACAGCCGCGGCCAACTGGGCCTGTTCACACCGTTGGGATACATGACGACTCCTACCGGCGTGATTGGCTTTTCGTGACTCACCCGACTGGTGACAGCCAGCCTCATTTGGGAGGGGCGAATGAGTGTGTCAGATGTCATTGCGACAGGCTGAAAAGCGTGATGTACGGTTCCTCACGCATCTAGTTGAGGGGGAAATATGAGAACGAGTACTCGATTGAAGGCTTGTGTCGCAGTTCTGATTGCTGTGTTGTCGGTCGCGGCGGCCTGCGATGCGAGTGATGTCTACGGACTGTCTGTTCAGCGTGTTGGTCGCCGCTGTAGCGGCAACGGGTTCGCTCGCGATTCGAAGAACGTTCTGCAATGCGTGAAGAAGAAGTGGAAAGTGAGCATGCCCATCTCACGGGCGATCGATCTCATCAACGCGTACAACGCGTCGCAGACCACAACAACCACCACGACTCCAGCACCCCCAGTGACTGTTGATCCGCAGCCAGTAGTTGCCCGCCATGTTGCCCTCGGTGCTTCCCACACCTGTGCACTGTTGTCGAACGGGCGAGTCAAGTGTTGGGGAGCGAACAACCAGGGCCAGCTGGGCGACGGAACGACCACCGATCGAACGACGCCCACTGAAGTAGTTGGGTTGACGAACGCGGTCCAGATTGATGCGAAGGGTGGTAACACCTGCGCACTTCGAGCTGATGGGCAGGTTTCGTGTTGGGGTGCCAACAGCTCTCAACAGATCGGCGACGGCACTTCGACGCAGCGAGAAGTGCCAACCACGGTGCTGAACGTCTCAAACGCAACTCAGGTGACTGTTGGATCGAGTCATTCCTGCGCGTTGATGAGTGATGCAACCGTGAAGTGTTGGGGGAGCAACATCGCGTACCAACTTGGCGATGGTACGAACGCAGTCCGGTCAACTGCAGTGGTCGCAGGGAGTCTGACTGGGGTTGCCGAAATCGATGCGGGTGTTGGCTTCGCCTGTGCCCGCCTCATCAATGGAACGATGAAGTGCTGGGGTTCAAATATCTACGGCGTGTTGGGAGTTGGCAGCACCAATACCTCTACGGTGCCTGTTGTCGTCCCAGGGCTGGCGAACGTGACAGACATCACGGCTGGTTGGTCCCATGTCTGCGCCGTTGCGAGCGGAACCGTGAAATGCTGGGGCGAGAACTCCAACGGCGGAATTGGGGATGGTTCAGCCACTCTTCGGACCAGTCCGACAACTGCAACCGGTGTCACCGGCATTACCGAGGTAACTGCTGGAGGAGGGTTCACGTGTGCACGAGAAGCGGTCGGCGGAACCGCACAGTGCTGGGGGTACAACATCTCAGGGATGCTGGCCGATGGCACCACGATGGAACGTAGAACTGCCGTGAGCGCAGCGGGCGTCTCGAGCGCTGTCGAGATCGTCGCCGGAGACTTCCATTCCTGCTCGGTTGCCTCCGACTCCACCGTGAAGTGCTGGGGTTCCAACGACCGAAGCCAGCTTGGATTCACGACCTCATTGACCTATCAACCGTTTCCAAGTTCGGTCGCGGGACTGTAGAGCCGGCCCTTGGGGCTCGGCGCCCGAGGTGGCCAACAAGGGGGGAGGTCAGCATAGTGATGAGTCGAAGTTTCTGGGGGTGGGGCGCCGATGGATCTGGGGTGACCCCGGCAGAGCAGACCATGCTTGAGGCGCGCGTCGCTCCGCTGGTGGGATCTGAGCTGAGCTGGCAACAGTCCCCTGAAATTGGTCAGATCTCTCTGCCTGCAACGCGGGCTACCTTGCCAGATTCGCTCGCCGAGTTACTGACGGCGACTCCAACTGATCGGGCATCGCATACCTACGGCAAGTCCTTCCGCGACATTGTTCGCGGTCTCGCCGGCGACTTCTCGGCCGCACCAGATCTGGTTGCGTACCCTGCTACTGAGGCTGACATCACTCGGATCCTCGACTGGGCCTCAGAAGTTGATGCGATCCTCGTTCCCTATGGCGGTGGCTCGTCCGTGGTCGGGGGTGTCGAGACACCGGTTGAGGTGCGGGGTGACAGGCCTGTTATCTCGCTGGACATGTCTCGGCTCTCGGGTGTGCTCGAAGTGGACCGTCACTCCCGGGCCGCTCGAATCGCAGCGGGCACCTACGGGCCTGCTCTCGAGGCAGAGCTCAGACCACTCGGGTTGACCCTGCGCCACTACCCGCAGAGTTTCGAGTTCTCCACCCTTGGTGGATGGCTTGCCACTCGGTCAGGCGGGCACTTCGCAACCCTGCACACCCACCTCGACGACTTCGTCGAGTCAATCCGTGCGATCACTCCCACCGGCGAGTGGGAGTCTCGCCGACTCCCCGGCTCGGGTGCGGGGCCGTCGCCAGACCGGATTCTGCTTGGCTCCGAAGGAACATTGGGGGTGATCACGGAGGCGTGGATGCGGGTGCAGGATAGGCCGCATTTTCGAAGCTCCTTCGTCGGCAGATTCACCAGCTTCAGCGGCGCCTGCAACGCAGCTCGACTGTTGGCTCAGTCGGGATTGTGGCCGCAGAACTGTCGTGTGCTCGATGCACTGGAGGCCTTCGTGAACGGATTTGGAGACGGGTCGAGTCATCTGCTGCTTGTGGCGTTCGAATCTGCGCACCTATCCGTGAGTCACGTCTCCCAAGCGGCGGTGGAGATCGTTCGTCATGCCGGTGGGTACGTGGATAGTGGCGCTGGCCAGGGCGGGGAGCGGCCCGATCGAAGTCGATTTGAGGGCAACGATCGATCAACGCCCGCCGATGATGCCGAACGATGGCGGGATTCATTTCTGCGGGCGCCGTATCTTCGGGATGGTCTGCTCCGTCTTGGGCTCATCAGCGAGACATTCGAAACTGCGATCACGTGGGATCGATTCGACGAGTTCGTGGAAGGAGTTCGAGCGGCCACCATCGCAGCGCTCCTTGCCGAAGGTTGTGGACCCACCCCGATTCTGAGTTGCCGACTCACCCACGTGTATCCCGATGGTGCAGCGCCGTATTTCACCGTGATCGCTCCTGGGCGGCCCGGAGTTGAGCGGCTCAAACAGTGGCAAGCAGTGAAGGACGCTGCGATGGATGCGATTGCGCTTCTCGGCGGCACGGTGACCCATCATCACGCAGTGGGGCGAGACCATCGACGGGGGTACGACCAGCAGGCGCCTGCGACCTTCATTCGGGGGATACGGGCAATGAAGAAGGAGCTAGACCCGACAGGAATGCTCAATCCAGGTGTGCTCTTTAACTGTTGATTCGCCCGAAATCGGCACGCTCCGGGGCTGGACCGAGGAGAGCTGACCGATGACTATCAGCTCCGTGCTCTTCGTTCACGGCGGCAGAGAGGTGGGGTACAACCCTGTTGGTCGCTTCGATGCGCCGGTGCTGCGAATGGAGCTCTTTCGGGCTGCCATTGGCCACGGTCTGAAGAAGCAAGGCCTTGCTCTTCCTCGGTTCCGCTTCTCCGTGCAGGGTTGGAACGAGGATGGGGTGTCCGCGATTGCCGATCTCCGCCGAGCGATCGAAGCGCTGGGCATTGATGACCACAGCGTGATTCTGGTCGGGCATTCGATGGGAGGACGAACCTCGTTGCGTCTTGCTGGTCACGCTGCTGTGGCCGGTGTGATTGGCTTGGCGCCATGGTGTCCAGAGGGCGAACCTCTGGCTGAGGTATCAGGGAAGCGACTGATTCTTGCGCACGGCACCGAGGACGTAACCACGTTGCCAGGATTGTCTGCCGAACTGGCAGAGCGTGCCCGAGATGCTGGTGCGAATGTGACTCATACTCTCGTCCCGGGCGAGGGGCATGCGCTCTTGAAACGACAGGGATGGTGGAACCAATTCATCCTCGATGGGGTCGCGGAGCTCCGAGCCTCCGACTGAGGAGCGGGAGTGCCCCTTGTCGACCCAGGGGCAGGGGCTGGCGAACCCGGTCGGTCAGCCCATATCGGCCGAGGCCTCCACATGTCCGATGTGGTGCCCCTACGGCGCAGAGCGCTTGGCTTTCTGTCCCGCAATTCCTGTTGGTAGCGCTGGTCGTGCTGGTCGTGCTGG
>DORQ01000221.1:16883-18831 GCA_003514205.1 Acidimicrobiaceae bacterium | reverse complement strand
GATACTAACCCCGCTGTCAATCGCGTGGCTCCCGATGCTGAACGGGTTGGTCGCGACATAATCTGGTTGGAAGGTGTGTGCAAAATGGGGACATCTCCCCTCCGATGACATCTTGTCACCAATTGAGGTTCATGACAGTCTGCCCCGATGAGATCCCTTCGCCGCCAGATCGCCCGCTCGTTCGGAATCGCAGTACTCGTTGCAACCAACATTGTAGGGTGCACTCCGACATCGACGCCTCAGCCTCCCCAGATTCAGATCCGGGGAATTCTCGGAGAGGTTCACGGGGGAGACCCCGATCACGACAGTCTCAACGAGGCAGCCACAGGCCCAAACGAGGAAGGTTGGTTTGTCGAAGAGCCCGATGGGCATGCTTACCAACTGCTCAGCATGCCAACGACCGACCTCGAGCCCGGTGACGCCGTCGTTGTGACCGGATCAGAGGTTGCGTTCGACCCAGGGCCGTTTGAGGATGGCCTCCCAGCGGACGAGTTCGACAGCGAAGCGGATCGTCCATGGCAACTTCAGGTGAAGAAGATTGCGCCAGACCAAAGCTCCAGCGCATCGGCACGTTCCACAGCGAGTTCGCTCAACGCTACGCAGATCAACACGGTGCTGGTCATCAACCTGTGGTGGAGCTCCAATCCGGTGCTCCCCGACACGCCAACGGTTGCGGCGGTCGACACGTCAATGAAAACGACGGTGAACGACTTCTATATGGGTACCTCGACGAATCGATTCGGGCTCGCGATTACTTCAACTCCGTGGCTGAAGGCACGACGGAACAGGTGCGGTCGACCGACGCTTTTGTATCACCAGGCAGTAGCAGCGGCACGGCGTGCTGGGTATCACCCAATTACGTACTCCCATGTGGTCGTGCGATTTCCACGTGCCGATTGCTTCGGTAATAGTCAGGCAACCTTGGGACTCCGCCGAGTTTGGCTCAATGGATTCAATCCGGGAACCGCCGTGCATGAGATTGGACACAACCTGAAGCTCCAACACTCCCTTGGCCTCGAATGCGGCTCCGGTGTTGTCACATCGATGACACCGGTTCGAAACCCCTCTCACGGCGAGGACAATCGCAGCGGAAACTATGGAACCCGCCGAACTGATTGCCCGGAAGCGACCGCTTACGGGGACCCCTTCGACATCATGGGGAGTGGTTCGATCGGATCCGGTGGATTCAACGCTGCTTCGTTGAAATCACTCGGCTGGCTGGAGGAGTCTGAGGTTCTCAGCAACCCGGCTCCCAGCAAGTACCGGCTCGCGCCCCTCTCGCGGACCGGGAGCGGTTGGGCACGTGCGATTCGATTCGATCGCGGCTCAATTGAAGTCTGGCTCGAGTATCGCACCCAATCCGAGGCGATCCACGATGCAACCTTTCCCACTCCATTGTGGACAGTCAGCGGCACTGCTGCTGGAGTACTCGACTCTTCTCCTGGGCAGGTCCTTTTGCATGTTCGAAATAGTGGGCGCAAGCGTCGAACCTGGCTAGTGGATCGAAATCCGTTGTTCCCTCAGACAGTTGATGCCTCCTATGTTCCGACGGCCTTTGAATCGGAGGATTGGAGCTACTTGGACGCCTACCTAGTGCCCTGCATCGCCACTCCGTTGCCTGGCGGCGGCTCGGTGTTCCTTGCAAACGGTTCATCCAGTGCCCTTGGCGTCACTGTGGTCGTGAGCGCCGAGAGCCAACCCATATCCACATGCACCCAGTAGGAGCCGGCTCTCACCCCCGCTGTTAATCGCTTCCAGGGAACTGCGCCGCCAACTCTGTCTGCGTTCTGTGAAGCTCAAGCAGAAAGCGACGCTCATCAAATCGTTTCCTGCGCATCCAGGTCGTGACCTCCTCGTTGCACTTGCTGGCATTGCAGGAGCGACAAGCGGGTACCACGTTGGCGAGGGTGTACCGACCACCTCGGGATACCGCCAGAATGCAGTCACG
>DORQ01000221.1:8859-16524 GCA_003514205.1 Acidimicrobiaceae bacterium | reverse complement strand
ACAGGACATGGGAGGATACGACGTGTACAGTGAACGCTGTTTACCGTGCTCGCCATCCGGCGCTGAAGCTGCGGGGAACTCGAGGGGGAAGTTCGTGAGTTTGAGACCGCACAAGCAGGTTTGGCGAAGTTCGCTGTTGGCGATGAGTGCGCTGCTCTTGAGCACAGGTTTGGCTTCCTGCGCGCCAACGGGCCCGACAAATGGTCCACCTGACTTGGCCACGCTTCGTAGCACCAAGAGTTCCTTCTACGGCCAGCAAGCCCTAGACGAAGCAACAGCGGTCGGAAACGGCACCCGCCAGCCGGTGCTTGATTTCACCGTTGAGGGAACCCCGCCCTCGATTTTCGTCAACTACGTCGTGCCCGACACCCAAGCGTCCGCCTTCGCAGCTGCAGCGGCGCTTCCTCCGGGCTTCTCCTTAGCCAAGATGCAGATTCTCGAGAGTGATCCGGAGCCGAGGTATTGGCTCAGCCTCAATGTGTATCGCGTGAGTGGTCTCACGACGGGCTTGCGGGCCGAATGGTCAACCTACGTCAACGACGGGTCGGCAACTCGCTTCATGATTCTGAGAGCTCGAGCATCAGAGGGCTCGATCGATCCGATCGGACCGCTTGCACTCCCTGAGCCATTCGGTCACTCAGTGGACTCCGCTGGGCTCATCACAACAGCAATGAACAAGACAGTGCCAGGCCCGCTCGGTCCTGTCCTGACTGGGCAGAACCTGTTCACCTCGACAATCCAGATGCCACCCAGCGCTCAGCGCAACTACGTGGTTCCGACACGATCGTGGGTGGGAGCCAACGACTTCATCTACTGGACCAACGGTGTCAATGACCGGACCTTCCACAACAGCACCTCACACAGTGCACCGCTGATCTCTATTGACACCGCAGATGTCACCTTGGCCGACGACACTGAATGGGCGCCATTCGTCGATCCAGTGCCAGGTCATGTGCTCGTCTACCTCGACAAGCTTCAGTTCATGATCAGCCCGTGGTGGAACGTGACCGAGCCGGATGGTCGGGTTGATCCAAACACTCGAGCGACGCTCTTCGATCTGAAGAAGACGATGTACTCCGGTCTGATGACGATCAACGCGCTTGGCGTGATTGGTGGAACCACCGAGCCGATTGTCCAGTCTGCTGTTGTCAGCTCACCGCAATCAGTCTATTGGCATTGGAAAGTTCCGGCCTCACAGTTGAGCGCATTCGAAACAGCAGCGCATCTTCCCGCTGGGCTCACCCTCGCGGAGATACGACTTCAGGAGGGTGACCCAGCCCCAGCGCAGTGGCTGACGCTCAATGTATACAAGAGCTCGGGCGCTACAACCGAGTATCGGGCGGAGTGGACAACATACGTGAACGACGGAACCAGCCGTGGACCGCGGACGTTCGTGCTTGAGTCCAGTGCCTCAGCACCGGTGCTCGATCCAATCCACCTCTTTGCTCCCGCGTCGGCAGTGTCACATTGGCTGATAGGTGCTTCCTACTCCACAGTTGTCGGCACCGGTCCCACAGCCTTCTCCTCATCAGTCCCGCTGCCCTCACAAGGACCCCCCACTGTCTTGCCTCACCGGGACTTCGTGGGAGCGGGAGATCTCCGATACTGGAGCAACGGGGTGGCCGACCGGGTGTTTGCCGAAAGCACAGTGCTGGACGAGAAGATCTCGGTTGATCCCAGCCTGGTGAGCATCGCCAATGGTGGTGCATGGTCGGCATTCGTCGCTGCCTCGCCCGACCTGGTGTGGATCGACCGATTTGGAGTGGACCGAGTGACAAACCCGTGGTGGAACCTGAACGGTCTCTGACCTGAGGTAGTGCACTGGGGCACAATGGCGAGATGACCACACTCGCAGGCGCTCACCTCATCATTACTGGCGGCTCCGAGGGAATCGGACTCGCCACCGCTCGGGCAGCTGCTCGCAAGGGGGCCAGCGTCTCGCTGATCTCGCGCGGCGAGGAGAAGCTGATTCAGGCTGCCTCACAAGTTGGCGGCGAGTGCGACTATGCAACAGCCGATGTTGGTGACCCAGTGGCAACCTCGCTCGCCATTGCGAAGCTCGTCGAACGGCAGGGTCCGTGCGACATCCTGCTCTGCTGCGCGGGCTATGCAGTGCCGGGCTATTTCGACGAGCTTGCAGTTGAGGAGTTCGAGCGCCATATGCGGGTGAACTATTTGGGTGCTGTGCACGCGATTCGTGCCGTAACGCCCGCGATGCGCTCCCGTCGTCGAGGCCACATTCTGGTCACATCCTCCACAGCAGGAGTGATCGGGGTGTTCGGCTACAGCGCGTATTCGCCAACGAAGTTCGCCCTCAGAGGTCTCGCCGAAGTGATCCGATCCGAGACGGTGGCACACGGAGTGAACGTGGGCATCATCTATCCGCCTGATACCAAGACCCCAGGGTTCGATCGGGAAAACCTGGTCAAGCCACGGGAAACTGCTGCGATCTCGGGCTCAATTCAGCCGATCACGGCGGAGAAGATGGCAGACCGAATCATCACTGGAATCGAGAAGAACTCCTTCCAGATCTTTGCCGATCCCACCACCGCGCTTCTGGCCAGGGCCTCGGGGTTGATTGGTCCGGTTCTCCGCCGCCAACTCGATCGCACCGTAGCTCGGGCAGGTGAGAGAAGCCCTAGGTAGGCCCCCCGGAAGGACTCTCACCGGTTGGCTCGAGTTCTGTCTCGATGTGGGACTGGTTGGCGTTCAGCGCAAGTCCGTGGTTGGCATCGGCAGTGTGGTGTTCCAGTTCATGAACAACCTGTTGCAGCATCCAGCGAATCGAGCGGGTCTCGGGTTCAGGCCACACGTACTGACACGGGCGACTCAGATCAGAGTCACTCAGTGCACCAACAAATCTGACCAGAAGATCAGCTGCGGTGGTGAGGTCGGATGCAACGAGCGAGGGCGTGTCGTTTCGGTACAAGCCAGCATCCACCCGTTGATCGGGATGCATCATGGTGAATGAGGGGTTCTCCGAATTGAGAGCGACCACGATGCGATCTCGCATGAGGAGGAGAACATCTCGTGTATGTGCCCCGTACTCCAGCGGTGACCAGACCTCGGGGAGGGGTCGCGAGGTGACAGCGGAGCTGCCGGTGGCCACGACCTCACCCAGCCGCTCGGCCCCACTGCAGATCCTCGATGCAAGCGCCTCGTCAGGCACACGTGACCACTCAAAGCCGCAGGTGGGACACGCATCAACACTCATGGCCGCGACACTATCTGCTCAACAGAACCGCCGTTTGCCAGGAATTGCCAGCGCCAAGGACACCTCTCGGCTGGCAGTAGCGTGGAACTGATGCCGTCCGCACTAGCACTGTTCACAAGGGATCTGAGGGTTTCTGATAACCCGATGCTCACTGCCGCGGCTGAGTCCACACACCCGGTGGTGGCGCTCTTCGTGCTCGACCAGGCGTTGTTGAGCAGCACCACAGTCGGTCCCAATCGGCGGGCGTTTCTGCATGAATCGCTCCTCGATCTGAGCAGCTCCCTCGATGGGCGTGGCGTTTCGCTGCAATTGCGGTTCGGGAACTGGTGTGACGAGGTGATTGAGGCGGTCAAGCTCCACGAAGCCACCGAGGTCCACCTGAGTGCCGATGTCAGCCAGTTTGCGCAACGGAGGCAGGTTGAACTCAAAGAGCGCTTAGCCCGTTGCGGTGTCGAACTCCGCCTTCACCCTGGGGTGACGGTGGTGGAGCCGGGCACGCTTCGTCCGGCAAGCGGCACGGAGTACAAGGTGTTCACGCCGTACTACCGAAAATGGTGTGAGGTTCCTCGCCGGCCAGTGCTCGATGCACCCTCGCTTTTCAGCGCGCAGGGCACGGTGAACGCGCCCGGCGCTGTCGAGGTTCCCCGAGTGACTGACGCACTCGCCAGTGGTGACTCGATCCTGCGAGCCGCATTGCGAACCCCAGAAGATCAACTGGCCCCTCAGCGACTCGTTGGCGGAGAGACAGTCGCACGCAAGCGGATGCGTGAGTGGTCACGCTCCACACTGTCGAATTACGAATCTATCCACAACGACCTTGCAACAGATCAGACTTCTCATCTGGCCCCCTACCTACATTTCGGATGCCTCTCACCAAATGAACTCGCCCAGCATGCCGAGCGGATTCCTGGCGGAGGTCCGTTCGTTCGCCAGTTGTGCTGGCGCGACTTTTACCACCAGATTTTGGCCGCTCGTCCGGAGGTTGGTGCAGTTGATTACCGACCTCGAGGCGACGTGTGGAACAGCGATTCTCAAGCCTTCGAAGCCTGGGCAACGGGCCGCACTGGCTATCCGCTCGTGGACGCCGCGATGCGGCAACTTCTTGTTGAGGGCTTCATGCACAACCGCGCTCGCATGGTTGTTGCCTCCTTTCTGACCAAGGACCTCTATATCGACTGGCGTTTGGGTGCAGCGCACTTCCTTCATCATCTTCTCGATGCCGATGTCGCGAACAACCAGTTGAACTGGCAATGGACTGCGGGGACCGGCAGCGATACCAATCCGAACCGGATCTTCAATCCGGTGTTGCAAGGTCGACGATTCGACCCAACAGGGGAGTACATTCGGCGTTACCTTCCCGAACTCGCCGGGCTAGACGGCGCCAGCATTCACTGGCCAAGCCCTCTCGATCGAGCAATTGCCGACTACCCGCTACCGATTGTGGATCACCACGAGGCAATTGCCGCCTACCGAAACGAGCTTCAGCGGATCAGAAGTTCCTGAGATGGCAGACTGTCGTGAGCAGCCGTGCACCACTCATGCTCCGAAATCGAAAGGCCCAGTTCTTGTCAAACTATGACGCAGTAGTTGTTGGCTCTGGGCCGAATGGGCTCGGCGCAGCCATTGCGTTGGCGAGCAGCGGCGCCGCTGTGTTGGTGCTCGAGGCGAAAGAGACCCCAGGCGGTGGTCTTCGAACCGACGAGCTGACACTTCCAGGGTTTCGCCACGACGTGTGCTCGGCGATTCATCCAATGGCGGCCGCCGGATCGTTCTTTCCTCACCACGGTATTGAGGTCGAATGGCTGCTACCTGAGATCCAGGCGACACACCCGCTCGATGACGGCAGTGCTGGCGTGCTTCACCACTCGGTTCAGGACACAGCACAGGCCAATAGCTCCCCTCGGTGGAACAAGCTGTTTGGTCCAATAGTGCAGCACTGGTCAGAGGTGGACGAGACCATCTTGGGACCTGGCTGGAGGGTCCCCCAACATCCGTTCACCCTTGCTCGGCTCGGCACTCGAGCGTTGCCGCCAGCAACAGTTTTGGCCCGACTCTTTGAGAACCCCCAGTCGAGAGCGCTGTTTGCGGGCGTGGCCGCTCACGCGAATGGATCGCTGTCCTGGCCGCTCTCCTCAAGCGCTGGAGTGGGGCTCATTGCGGCAGGCCACGTCGGTGGTTGGCCATGTGCCGAAGGGGGGTCTCAATCAATTGCCGATGCAATGGTTGCTCGGCTCGAAGCCCTTGGGGGAATCGTGCAGTGCGGTTCTGAGGTGCGCACACGTTCAGACCTTCCGCGGGCACGCAGTTATCTGTTTGATCTCACCACCTGGCAGGTCGACCGGATAGCGGGCGACGCGCTGCCGGCGCGAGTTCGGCGCTCGTGGAGAAGGTTCCGAAAAGGAAACGGATCCTTCAAGATCGACTACGCCCTCAGCGGACCTATTCCGTGGACCAATCCCGAATCTCGACACGCTGGTACCGTGCACCTCGGCGGAACCTGGGAGGAAGTCGCGCTAGCTGAGGCCACCGTGCGACGAGGTCGACCGGCCGAACGGCCTTACGTGCTCGTGGCCCAACAATCGCTGTTTGATCCAACCCGTGCCCCTGCTGGACAGCACACACTGTGGGCCTACTGTCACGTACCCAATGGCTGCACTACGGACATGACTGGACCCATCGAAGCGCAGCTCGATCGCTTTGCGCCAGGCTGGCGGGACCTGATTCTCCACAAGACAACAACCACACCATCGGATCTTGAGAGCTACAACGCCAACTACGTCGGCGGGTCAATCGATGGAGGAGCTTCTGAGTTGCATCGGGTCCTGTTCCGTCCAGATTTCTCGGTGGACCCGTACCGAATCGGCGAGACCGATATGTGGCTCTGCAGTAGCTCGACCCCACCTGGTGGCGGCGTTCATGGAATCTGTGGATTCCAAGCGGCGAAATCGGTGCTTCGCTCCTGGGAATGAGCCTTTGGTCAGCGGTCCACAGAGCCATTGAACTGATCCAACTTCGCGGCTAGCTTGGCCGGGCTTGGCGCAGTGCGCCGAGCCACTTTCCTGGGGAGGAAGAATGGAATATTTTCGAAATGGTTCGCGCCGAGCTGCCGCACTTGTGCTCTTTGCCATCGTTGCTGTGGGGGCCACCGCGTGTCCGACCTCACCACCAACGGTGACTCCGAATCCGCCGAGTGCCGTCGCTGCCGGACAGTCTCACACCTGTGTTGTGATGCAGAATGGCACCGTGAAGTGCTGGGGTCTGAACTCAGGAGGGGCGTTAGGCAATGGGACTCTCCTCAACTCCTCTGTACCGGTTCAAGTCGCAGGAATCACAAGTGCATCCAGCGTCGCCGCGGGAAACCTGCATAGCTGTGCCTTACTGAATGACGGCACCGTGAAGTGTTGGGGCTGGAACGCTGATGGCCAGTTGGGCGACGGCACCACTACAGGTGCAAGCACACCTGTTCAGGTCAGCGGAATATCCAATGCGATTGCCATCAGCGCCGGATACGCCCACACCTGCGCACTCCTGGCCGGAGGCACCGCAACGTGCTGGGGATTTAACACTAACGGCGAACTCGGAGACGGAAGCACAAACGCTTCATCAGTTCCTGTTGTGGTGAATGGACTGAGTGGCGCATCGACCATCTCGGCCGGAGCGTTTCACAGCTGTGCGACGTTGACAGATGGCTCTGGGAAATGCTGGGGCAACAACACATATGGTCAGCTTGGAACGGAGTTCAACGCAAACTCAACGGTGCCCGTGGGAGTGCACGCCCTCACCGATGCCAACGGCATCACAGCTGATGGATATCACTCCTGTGCAACGCTCACAACGGGCCAGATCAAATGCTGGGGATCCAACGGATATGGTGAGCTGGGAGACGGGACGAACCTGAATTCCAACCTGCCGGTGACAGTGAGCGGCATCAGTACCGCTGTAACAGTCACTGGCGGCTTCAATCACTCCTGCGCAATCCTGCTGGGCGGCGCTGTGTCGTGCTGGAGCGAGAACACTGCTGGCCAACTCGGTAACGGAACCAACAGCGCCTCGAATGTCCCAGTTGCAGTCACAGCACTGACCGGAGCGACAGGTATCGCTGCTGGGTATTCCCACAGCTGCGCAATTGTTGCCTCAGGCGTCAAGTGCTGGGGCACAAATGCAAACGGTGAATTGGGCACCGGCTCAAATGTTGGATCCAATCTCGCAGTGTCTGTGGTTGGCCTGTAGCAACCCGACGTTTGGGCCGCCCATTTGCACGTGATGCTTCAGGCGTGGGCTTGCTCTACTGCAGACCGAACCGCTCGCAATACGGCCGAAACACCTCGGATCGCTCCTGCGGAATCAGACCAAACTGCGCCGCATCGTAGGCAATCGATCCGTGCCGATTTCGCTCATGAGTGGCGAGGTAACTGCGGTGGTTCGCCCGCGCTTGGTCGTCGTAGGGCTGG
>DORQ01000221.1:7138-8668 GCA_003514205.1 Acidimicrobiaceae bacterium | reverse complement strand
CTGATGTCGAGCGACTGTGAGTCAGGCCAGATCCCTCGATCGCGGAGGCAGGCATTGAGAAGTTCATCGAGACGGTCCGCCCAGTACGCCCCAACTTGGTGCAAATCGACTCCGTTCGTCTGCATCCGCTGGGTGTAGGCGATCATCGTCACCATGGAGATTTCCACTGCCACAGGGTCACGATGGGTAATCAACACCGTCGCATCGGGAAACACTGTTCTGAGCGCTACCAGTTGCTCAAGATGTTGGGGCGATTTGAGCACCCAGCGCTTGCCGCCCCGAAGAAACGTGAGCGCTTGAAGGACACGCTTGAGGTAGCGATAGTGCGGTGTCTGATCCGTTGCTAGGTAGTTTGCGCGCCAGGTCGGAATTGAGGCCAAGGTGTCGAAGAACAGCGAGGAAAAGTCCATGGCCAGGAGATGAATCTCCTCGTGAACATGATCCACGGTCATCTCGTGCATCCGCTTGAAGTGAGGCATAGCCTGTTCCATGAACTGGCAGGAGGCCTCGGTGCGTTGCCAGCGTGGATCCTGCGCATCTCCTGTGGCGGGCTCACCAGCGACTGGGATCGGCTCCACGCTTTCCCAAAAGGGAAGCGAGCGCAGCGAGGGATCGGCAGCCAGCAGGTTGTGAAGGTGGGTCGTTCCAGTTCGTGGAAGGCCTGCGATGATGATTGGCCGCTCGATGTTGATCTTCTCAATCTCCGGGTGACGCTTCCACAAGTCTTCGAGCAAGAGTCGGTTCTTGGCGAACTGGGTGAACTGGGTATGGATCGACACGGTTCCGAGATCGCTGAGGTTGCCCTCCTCCCGGTAGGTCCGCAACAACAGTTCCATGCGCTCTTCGAAGTCGTTCGAACCGAAGAAGTTGAGGCCCGTTTGCTGTTTCGCAGCCGTGCAGATTCCGGCAACAGTGAAGTCCAGATCGCGTGCCATTGCCGCTCCGAGGTCCAGCATCTCCTGGGTAGCTGGGTCGAAGTGTGGTTCGCCAAGATCCTCAATGTGAAACACTTCCTTCGTCATCCTCGAACCTCCACTCTGATTGGCGCTGGTGTGGTTGCGGGCAGAAACCAACGAAACCACAACAGCCCCTCAGAATGGCCCTGTGTGCACACCCAGTTTGGATGGTCCGGGTCATGGTCAGACACGACGATCTCCCAGCTGCCGTCAGCTTCCAACTGAATGGTCTCGCTATTGATCGACACCCGGTCGTGAGCCGCGTTGTAGGTATGCAGATAGGGATTCCAACAACACAGATTCCAAAACGCACACTCGGGGGACACCCCACGAAGAACCAACGATTGACCCGAGGACAGCCCAAAACTCCCCATGGCATACGCGGCATCGCCAGCAGCCCAACCGAAGGTCGTGCTCGGAACGGGGTAGGGCGGATCCACGCGATTTCTGACGCCCAACGGGATCGGCACGATCGCCGCCTGATCTCTGATCCAGGTCAAGGCAGCAGTCATTCTCCGTGTGAGATCAGCTGGCGTCTCCCGCCATGGCGCGCAGTCATCTACGCACGCTATTT
>DORQ01000221.1:0-6940 GCA_003514205.1 Acidimicrobiaceae bacterium | reverse complement strand
GCCACTGCATCTGCCTCAAGCAGTATTCCAGGGCCGTCCTGGGGAGTTGCTGAGATCCAGAATCGAAACTCGCCGCGGTCGTTGACGTCGAGCTCCCGATCATTGAGGCTTCCAATGATGCGCTCGGAGTAGCGGCCATCGTTCGGCCCGCCGTAAACCGTGAGCGACAAGTACACCGCGTCGCCGGAGCGGCCACGTACCCAATACGTGCGTGTGGGATCTATGGGGCAGTATTGATAGAAGGCATCGGTGTTATCCCCGCCCCACTTCTTGGTTGGCCCCACAATGTCAACGAATTGCGGGCGAGTGGAGTCGCCCCACACAAAGCAATCGAAGGCAACCTGTGTGATCGAAAAGATCCATTTGTAGGTCTCCGCTATGAACTGCTCGTCTTGAAGCGCCTCTGGGTGAGCCAACATCCGTTCCTCGAGAAGCGCCAACTCGGCGAGGATTTCTTTGAAGACCGGGCTGGCCTGATTGAGCGGTAGTGCCATTGCGCAACGCTACAGCCGCACGTGGATTCGAAGCAGGGGTTCCATCGCGAAATCAACACAATCTCTGTATACGAGGATCACCGTTGGAGATCGCCCGTAGCTCACACTGCAGAGCGTGAAGCTACCAACGAGGCAACCAGAGACTACCGTCGTCCAGTTCTTCAAATGGGTTGTGTCCGGAACAATCGCAGGAGCGGTCGGGATCTGGTTGCTATTCGTCTCGGCCTTTGCCGTGAGGGGACTCAATGCCTACTTCACGGGGGAGCAATTGAGATTCGGACTCCTTTCCGACGACATGCCAATGAAGCACTTGCAAGCCCCTGGTCTCGGCGACCTGGCGAGATATCTCGTCGGCATCTCTATGCTCGCGGTGCTGGGAACGCCCCTTGGCGCGGCTTACGGCCTTTGTTGGGGATTCCTATGCGGCCTTGCTTCCACAGTGCTCTCGGTGCTCGGCCAGGCCACGACACCTCGAAGAAATCGTTTCGTGGCTGTTGGGGTGATGGCGCTGCCACTACTCGGCGTATCGTTCACTTCGCTTCGCCTTGTGTGGCAAGAGGCTCTCCTCTGGTCCCAGGGTGTTGTCGTCGTGCTTGCAGTGTGCCTCATGACGGCAGGGGGCGTCTCAATCCCATGGTTTGAGAAATACCCCCAGCCGAAACAGAAGTCACGAGGTGAAGTCGGTAGGGATAGGCCAGGCCAGTTCCAGAAACGGCTACTCCCGGCGTCGCCGGCCTCGAAGGAGGGCGAACCCGATCCCGAGGAGGGCCAAGGCGAACCCGACAAGCAGGACGATACTGGAGCCGGTGAATGCCAGCGAGCGTGAGCTGACACCGGTCAGGAAGCCGAAGTCCAGGTTTCGCTTGTACTCATTGACACCGAGAATCGCGGTGGTTGAGCTGTCGTTGTCCCCATCTGGGTCAAAGACATTGCGATGCTTCTGGGGGAAGTCGGGATCGTCGAGATCCAGGCGCACGGTGTACTTGCCAGCCGGAAGCCCAGCAATTGAGTACTCGCCCTTTTCGTTAGTGACCAGGGTTGCGATCACGACGCCCGCTCCATCCACCACGGTGACCGTCAGGTTGGGAATGCGTGGCTCACCAGCATCGATGACGCCGTTGCCGTTGCTGTCCACCCACACGGTTCCTTCGAGTCCGGAGGAACCGACATAGCCGAAGTCCTGCACTCTGTTTGCCTCGCCTGCGGCGAGGGCGAAGCTGGACTGGTTGTCACGCGTGGTGTCAGGGTCAAATGTCTGGGAGCAGCCCGCACATGGTGTCACGGTGATTCGATACTGGCCAGGTACCAACGCATCGAAGAGATATGCGCCAGTCGAGGATGTGGTTGTGGATCTGTTCACATCATCTGCAGTGCCGAATACCCCGTCTGAGCCAGCACCCACGAGCACCACGCTCAGCCCAGCGAGACCAACCTCAGAGGGGTCCTGAATACCGTCCTTGTTGAGGTCCAACCACACGAAGTCGCCGACTGAGGCCAGCTGTTGGAAACCAAAGTCCTGCGCAAGGTTGCTGCCACCAGCCGGAAGCGACACGGTGGAACTGAGGTCTCGTGCCGAGTCGGGGTCTCCTGTTTGTCGGAATCCGGTGGGCGGAGTCGTGACAGTGATCGAGTAGCTGCCCGCTGGCAGGTTGGAGAACAAGTAGAGACCGTCCGCGTTGGTCGTTGTGGTCAACGTCATGTCGTCTCCGCCTCCGGCCACACCATCGGCGCCGAACCAGATCAAGGTCACGTCAATCCCAACAATCCCTGGCTCGTCAGAGTCCTGGATTCCGTCACCATCGAGATCCGACCAGATGCGGTCACCAATGCTTCCGCTTGGTCGATACCCAAAGTCCTGATCAAGGTTCACGCGATTGCCGGTGCTGAGCGTCAGCTCCGAGTGCCCATCCCGAACTGAATCTGGATCAAAGGTCTGCGAGGTGCCCGGTATCGGCGTGGTTTGTGTAACAGAGAACACACCGTCAGGCAGGCCGTCGAAGAGATAGTTGCCAGCAGAGTCCGTCACTGTGGTGAAGCTGCGGTCATCGCTGTTTCCAAGAATCTGGTCGGGACCCGCCCACACCAGAACGAGTGTCGCTCCCGCGACTCCCGGTTCGCCAGTGCTTGCTTGCACCCCATCGCCATCACGGTCGTACCAGACACGATCGCCGATTCGACCGACACCTCGGAACCCGAAGTCCTGGTCGCGCCGATCCTCATCTGGGGAAAGAACCAGCTGCGCAGTTGCGTTCGCACCACCATCGGGGTCGCCGGTGTTGGCAGTAATGCCAGCCGGCAAGTCTGCGGTGTCGACGGTCACAATGTAGGTGCCTGGCTCAAGACCAGTGACCAGATAGTTTCCGCTCGAGTCTGTGGTGGTTGGGAAGTCCTGGTCGTCGCTGTTGCCAGCAATGCCATCGAGACCGAACCAGTGAACAACCACATCGACGTCTCCAATGCTCGGCTCGCCAGCATCTTGGATTCCGTCACCATCGGTGTCGAGCCAGATTCGATCACCGATGGAGCCCGCGGCGAAGACATGCGCTCGGGCAGTGTTCTCAACAGGAGTGACAATCTCGGTAGAGGTGGCCTCGACATGATTGACGTAGTCGCGGGTCGCCACTCCCGATCCCGTTGGGAGCACTCCTGTGATCGAGATTGCACAGCTCGCACCGGATCCCAGCGTTGAAAGACGCCACTGGATCTCAGTGCTTCCTGCAGCACCTGCTCCAACACTGTGCTCGGTGAACCCAGCACATGTGGAGGTTGCTGAGCCACCTGTGTAGGTGAGCCCTGCGGGCAGGCTGTCGACAATACGGAGACCCGACAACGGATCGGTTCCGGGATTCGTGACGGTCACGGTCCAGTTGATTGGTCCACCAGCCGGGAGCAGGTCCAGTCGCTGAAGGTCCGGAGTCTTGGAAATCTCGAGGTCGAACTGCGACAGATTGACAGCGGCAAGATCTCTGTCGGCGAACGCTATTGCTGTGGACGGCGCCGCTGACCCGTCGCTCAACGTGATCGAGACACGGGCCCGGTTCGTGGCAGCGAGAGGCGCACCAACAGTGGAGCGAGCAAAGTACCGGATCTCCACTGTCTGATCAATAGCAAGGTCACCTAGGCCCCAGGTGAGAACCTCGTTGCTGCTCGCACTTGTCGTGAGAGAGGGGGGCGTGGGGATTCCGTCCACGGTTGCAGGGACCACGGCGATGGTGTCGATCGGGGTCGCCGACGTCGTCATGTGCCAATCAATTGGCAGTTGATCAACGAGTTGGGCCGCATGGGCGATATCGGTGCCACTGTTGGTGACCCGAATGCACCAGGGCTGAGCGGCCGTTGGTCGAACCGTGGCCGACCCTGGGGTGCAGGTCGCATTGGAGAACTTGTCCACCTCGATCTTTGGCGAACGCAGGGCAACCTCTACCGAAGTTTCCACCATGTCATAGGTTCGCCCTGTGGGAATCGTGTCGGCGAGTCCTCGGTAGGGTCCAGCGGTCGCTGTATTCACGGTGGTGGACATGCCACGATTCAGGTAGCTCGCGTCCACAGTTGCTTCATAGGTGAGCTGCACACTCGCGCCAGCTGCCACCGATGGAACAAACCACCGGACAACAGGATCGGCAGCAGTCCACCCCTTGACCAACTGCGACACACCGGTTCCTGTGGCTGTCACGTTGCTGACCGCGAGGTCAGGTGTGTCAGTCACTGCGATGTCGAGTGCTGGCGCCGTTCCGGAATTGCTGACGGTGATGGTGTAACCGATCAGATCGCCGGCGACCAACGGTGCGCCGCTGTAGGGGGCAGCGTTCACTGTCGTGAGGGCCTTGGTCAGTTCAACCTTTGGTTCGGCGACAACCACTGCAGCAGTTGCTGCAGGAGACACGAACTGTGGTGTTCCAACTGGCACCGTAGTCAGCGATTGTGCCGGATTCACGTCTGCCAGCTCAGATTGGGTGATCACGCGGTTCGTGACGATGTCGCCGGCGACAATTTCTCGAGCTCCGACAGCGTTTCGTACTCGGCCTGTGACAGTGAAGGTCAACGTACGTGCTTCGTTGGCCGCATCAAGGTCGCCAATCCAATACCCGACCGTGCTGGTCTGGTCAGGATTCGTGACCGTCGTGAAGGCCGTTGGCGCAACTGCGGGCGCTGTCTTGCGGGCCCGAGTGCAGGTGCCGGCTGTATCGGTGCAGACAAGAGCTCCAACGGACACTGGATCCACCTCGGCAGGAATGGTGTCGAGCACCCGAAGATCGAAGTAGTTGTCACCGGCAGCGATCGGTACATCCACCGTCCAGGTCACAAGTTCGCCCGGCTGCGCTGTAGTCGGGCCGGACTTCACCGGCGTTGGTGCAGGATCGCCAGAGACGATCTGAAGCGATGCCGTGTCGCCTGCATGCCAGATTCCGCCCCACCAGTAGCTGTCATTGCTTGGGTAGGCATTGTCTCGATACAGGTCTTGGTTATCGATGACCAAGAAGTCGGTGGTGAACTGAACGTCGTTCGTCACGGTCAAACCGTTTTGCACGCCCACAGGAGCCGTGATGGGCATCGTGATGTGGAGTTCCTCGAAGCAGCCGTTGCCCGTGGCCGGTCGAGGCGACCCGTCGGACCATGTCGAGGGAGCGCCATCTCCATCGAAGAGTGGTGTCTCTTTACATGCCCCCAGCAGGTTGTATTTGCCGGGGAAGCCATCACGGCTGGTGACTTGCTCCATCTGCGGGAAGCGCCACTGCAGCACTGTTCCGCCAGGCCCTCGGGATACCACGGTTTCCTGAATATCGTATGGATCTCTCACCACCTGGCAACCGTTGGTCGGGTCCCGAAGGAGGTCGCTCTCCTCCGCAGGGAAGTGGCTTGAGGAAGGGGAACTTGTTGGGCATTGACCTGTGGCCGATGCACCCCCGTACACCACGTGCGCGCTGGCCGTTCCCAACTGGTACAGGTTCGTACCAGTGGCCGGGTCATAGTCGGCCACCGTCTCGGTGGCGACAAGGCCGTCGAGCGTGGTGTTGGCAGTTGCAAGAGCGTTGAACTGAACAGTGATGTCGAAGTTCTTGGTTCCGCCTGCGCCGAGCACTCCTCCGTCGGGTGATTTGGCCACCTGCATCGCGTGGATCATTGCGGTGGAACGGCTTGCTGTGGCAGTCCGGTCAACTCCGTCTCGATGAGTCATTGCGGCCGCTGCCTTGTTGATGAAGACAATCTGCTGACTTGGAGCGGCCCGCTGTGCTTCAACACATTCGCTCGTTGCGACTTCGTGCCGCGTCGCGAACACGAATCGTGTGACATGGGTGTACAGCCGGTTGTTGGTACCAGTGAGGGGCACCTGGCCGGGATCGGAGGCATCCCAAATCGAGGAGGCGCTATTCCAGGGAATTGAGGCCTCGCCGGGGGTTGAGCGATTGAAGTTCCAGCGGACCGTGTCGCCATTGTCCTGAACCGTCGTGGGACCGGCCGCACAATCCACTGGTGAGCCAAATGGCGTGACCGTGGTGCCAGCAGCGGCATCGGGAATTGGCGTGAACGTGTTCTGGCCGACGGTACCGTTCCAGGTGTAGTTCACTGCTTGGAGGCTTCCAGGAACATACCGAAACCCGTAGGGCAGGCTTTCGGTTACCGTCAACGTGTCGAGGTTAGCGAGGTCCTGCGTGGCCACGTCGAGCACCCAGTAGGTGTTGGGGTACCCGGCTGGTACTGCGACACCTGGCGGGATCGGGCCATCGTTTGGCAAGGCAGGCGTTTGGTTGAGCCCGACTCCGCTGTAGAACGTGGAGAGCGTCGGAGTCGGAAGAAGTGGGGGGACCTGTCGATCGGTTCGCAATGCGGAGTACACGCCGCTATATGGCAGGTAGGGTGCTGCACCTACGGTCGATGCGATGTCGTAGTACTCCTTGGCGGGATCCCAGTTCGTTAGCTCACGAACTACCTGTTTGCCCACAGCGATAGCAGAGCGTTCAAACACGAGGTTCTGCACTGCCGTCTGATTCGCTCCGATACAAGGCGCTACGTACGCTCCTGCGGTGATCGGACATGCAGTCCCAGACGGCTTGTAGCCCACCCGCCCAAGGACCAGTGCGTTCTGTCCGGTGCGGAAGGCGGAGGTGGACGCAGGATCCCGGTCATACGCCCAGCCGTCCACGTTGAAGTCAACGGAGATGTTGATGCTCTCGCCTGGGTCGATCGGGTCGAGGGGATCAGTGGTCCACTCCAGATAGCTGTTTCCAGAGGTCGCCCAATCGGTGGACAACGTGGCTGGCGAGCCAGTGGATGAAATAGCGAGCGGGTTCCACACCGTTTGAGCGGTAATCGCGGCGCCTGAACCAAACACAGCATTTGAGTGCTGTGAGGTGGAGGGAGTGTCGCGGAAGGTCACGCCATAGGCCGGCACAGTTCCGGTGTTTGTCACCGTGAGCTGACAGCGGAGGTTCGCAGCGCCCGTCGTG
>DORQ01000106.1:4267-15458 GCA_003514205.1 Acidimicrobiaceae bacterium | reverse complement strand
AGTCGAGGGAGCTATTCGCGTTGTAGAGCTGTGCTTGGTTAAAGAACACTGCGCGACCGCAGCTGTAATAGCTGTCGAGAGCGAACCCATAGGCGTTGCAATTCGGAAGCAACGCGATCTCGTCGGCTCCTGGAGTCGGTGTTTGGTACACGATGCGAAGCGTGCGGGCTTCGGTATCAGCAGCAATCGCGCCAGTCTTCCACGCCACATAGAGCGAGTTGCCGTTCGGACTTGACGGCAACGAGGTCACCACGATGTCGTCGGGCCCACCTGCGGTGCAGCCCGCAATACAGGTAGCCGAGACAGGCGCGAACCCAAGTTGTGGTTGGTTGGTCGGCCAATACGGCGTGCCCGGATTCGAGACCCACGCTTGGTCCTGGACAAACAGCCCGGGAGTCGCATAGTTCTTGGGGACCGAGATATCCATGGTGAAGGTGGCCGTGTCACCCCACGGGCCACGTGGGTGATCCACTGCCTTGGTGATTGTTGGCTGGTTGTTACTCTCAACCGTGACCCAGCCGGTGTCACAAATGGCATTCGTCAGTCCGGTGCCGCAGGCACTTCCAATACCAGTTGGAGAGGTTGCCTCGAATCCGATCTGGTTCGTGAAGGTCCTCGGCAGAACCCCGTCGAGGGTGAGCACCGCTTCGGACTGGGTTTGCGTTGGGATGGTGACCGAGATGCTGCGGCTGCTCCTCGGTTGTGTGGTCAAGGAGAACCCTGACCAGGTGATCTGGGTCCTGCCATCAGCCAGCGCCGTGATCACCTCTGCGTGGGATCCGGCAGTCGTGCCGTCGCTGAAGGTCGCTGAGCCAGGGGTATACATGAAACCCTTTGGCAGGTAGTCCACCAGTGATCCCGTTACCGTGGCAGCGTGGTGGAGAGGAGTGCTGATGGTGTACGTCGCCGACCAGTTCACGTTGGACCCAGCTGGGTACGTACCACCATCGGGCGACTTCTGAATCGAGTAGACCACAGAACAGCCAGCTGACCCTGCGACCGAGTAGGGGGTGGTGGCGCCTACCGCGCTTCCGCGGGTGGCAGCTCCAGACCAGTCGGTTCCGCTGAGAACAGCAGTTGGGCCTGATACCCCAATGGCAGTTGCTTCGACAGTCCATCGAAGCCCAAGGAAACGCTGTCCGTTGTTGATGGGGACGTCACCGATGTTCCACACCATGGTGGTAGTGCCGTCACCGTTCACCGTCAGCGAATCTGGATCTCGGTAGGGTGCTTCAGAACCGCCAAACGGTGTACCGATCACCGTTCCAGGCACAAATGCCACGTTCGATTGCAGCGTTACCGTCAGGATTCCATTGCGCAAGGTTCCGACATTTGGTCGGTCCGGTGTCCCCAGATAATGCCAGTTGGACACATCGACTTGGAACTCTCGCCGGTCGCCAACTGCATCTGGATCAGAACATCCAGATGCGCCCAGCCGAGGCTGGGGAGTGAAGACGTAGGTATCCGCGAAGATCGTCGACAAGCCAGGATAGGTATAGTTCCCAGCACCCGAGCCTCCTGGTGTGCTCTGGAACCCGACCATCTGAGCAACGTTACGGACCAGGTACCGGCTATCGGTCACCTCGGCAGTGGTCCGAGGAACGGCCGTATAGGTAATCGTCACTGTTGCACCGGCTGGAACCTCGTCAACCCGAAGCGTGGTGGCGGGATCTGCCAGCGTCCACGGGTTCGTGACCGAAACTCCCGACGGGAGTGTGTCAAACACCACGTCACGCAACTCGCCGTTTGCCATGGAGTCGTTTACATCAACGTTGTATGCCGACCGAGTTCCAGAGTTAGTGACGGTCAGGGTGTACGTGTTGATTGACGGCACATTCGATCGGTCGCCGGCCTCGATGGAAGCCAGTGCCGAAGTCTTCTGCAACCCGATGACTGGGGTAGCAATGTCGAGTGCCGCACGGCTATTCACTGAACGACTGGTAAAGGTGGCGGTTGAGGTGCCTGGAACTGAACCAGGCGCCGTTGCGAAGCGATCAACGCCATCGTTGAACCAGATCCTCGCAGCGTTGCGCAGAGGATCGCCGAGGAGAACACCATCGCGAACGGGAACACCGGCCGCTGGCACTCCACCGCCCACGAACTGCGAAGCAACACGCGCCGTGTACACGACGCGAACTGTTCCGGTGGTAAGAAGTGGTTGGTCGCCGATGAACCATCCGGCGCGTCCACCACCATTGGCGGAGGGCTCAAAGCCGATATAGGCCAGAGTCGCTGGACACGAACCGGCAATACACGAGATCGAAACCGGAGTGATGTTCTCGAGGCCATCCGGAACAGTGTCGATCAAGGTCGCGTCGTACACCCATGCAGTAGCGCTGCGAAGCGACACGTCCACGGTATAGGTGACTGTCTCCCCTGGACCTGCCGAGGCCGGGCTCACCGATTTTGAGGGAAGCGGCGGCTTTGCGCCGGCCTCAACATTGAGACCGCCATCATCGGTGATCGAGGTGAACCCAATTGCCGACAGGGTTGCGATGTTGCTCAGTTCCGATCCGACCACCTTGGGATCTGAACCGTCGTGGATGACCGACAGCTCGACTCGCATCTCCGCTCCAGGAGCAAGTGATGCAACCGTGAAGACCGGCTGGGTGACGGTGCCGCTGATGACACAGCCGCTCGATGGCGTGGCTGGGAATACCACACACGTGCTAGCGGCAAGGTCCGCCGTCAGGTGCGCTGGAAGCGGGTCAGTGATTGTCGCGTTCGATGCGATGTAGTTGCCCGTATTCGTGGCAACCAAGTAGAACTTCGCACTGCCGAGCACAGGAATCGTGGCGCCCGGATCATCGAGTTCTGGGGTCTTGGCTAAGGTCATTTGTGGTGCAACAAGTGTGGCATTCACCGACTGCTGCGCGTAGTACTCGACGTCGCCAGTGCTTGTGGTCCGGCCTCGACGGTTCGCCCCGTCGGTGTAACGAACCTGCAGATTGTTGGTCTTCACGCCAGTGGTTGCCGAGGTTGTTGGCACCCGGTAGTCAAAGGTAACCGTCGCTCCGGGAGCGAGAGTATTGGGCGTCAGCGTGCAAGTCGCGGTTCCAGTACCCGAACAGCTGACACTGCCCGCTGGAGTTGCCGACAGCACGCTGACAGCGCCAGTGCCGGCGGGGAGATAATCGTTGATGGTGAAGTTGGCGGCCGAGCCGAGACCGTTGTTCGTCAACGTCACGCGGTAGTCAAGCGGAGTTCCAACAGCAACGATTGGGGCACTGATGAGCTCCTTGGTGACCGCGACATCGGGGCTGAGCAACTGCACGGTTGCTCGCGATTCGATTGTCGTGTTGATCGGAACGTTGGCACCGAACGGATCCTGGTACTGATTGACATAGACCCTGTTGGTCAGGCGGTAATCCTCTGGCGAGTAGCCCATCCAGTTCGATGGATACCAGTCCGTCTTGAACCGGAAGGTGTAGGTACCGTTAGCCGGTACCGACTTGACACCCATGAGATTGCTCGAGAGCTGAAAGAAGTCGGCAACGGGGCTCAGCATCTCGATCTGGCTGGTGTACAGGCCCGGATTTGGGCTGACATCGTCGTCGTAGACGTACACATTTCGGGCCTCCACTGGGCCCGAGTTGGTGAGCGTCACTTCCCATTCGATCTTGCCGGTACCCGGATCAAGTGGCGAGGGGGAGATCGCCCGCTTTTCGATGGCGAGCTTCGGGCTGCCGACCAGTACCGTCTCGACTGATTGGAGCTGAAAGTCAGCCGGACGAAGCGTGTTCAGGCGTGGCGCGACACCACCCAACCGGTCAACGATGTTGGCCCGCAGTTCTGCGGTATTGGTGAACACGTGCCCCTCAGGAATGAGCGCACCAGTATTGAAATTGCGATTTGCGTACGCGGAATAGGTCCACGTAATCGTGGCCGGAGAAGCATCTGTGGACACTGCGCCGAGGTACATGCCAATTCGGGTCGTGGTCGAGGATGGGTTATCCGCTCCAAGGTTGACCAGCGATGGGCCCGACGCACAGCCTGAACAGACAACATTGGAATTCCACTGATACCCCAGCCCGTCAGGCAGCACGTCTATCAGTGTGAGGTTTTGGTAGGAAGAGTTCGGTGGCAGCGTGACCGTGACGGTGTAGTTGATGTTGTTGTTCAGAACGATGGAGGCTCGGTCAGCGGTCTTGGTGATCGTTGGGGCCGCAGCAGCGGAGTTGAGCACTGCTGAGCCAGAACCGGCGGATACGCGCGCTCTGGAGCAGCGGATCCTGGCAGGCTGGTAGCGCTTGCGGTGACGTTGTTCGTGAAGGTAGAGGCCGGCGCGGCGGAAGCAAGGAGCTGCACCTTGATCTGAAGGGTCGTGGTGGTGCCCGGATCAACACGAGGCACCGACATGGTCATCGTATGGGCAGCAGCGTTCCACCGAAGTCCGCTCGCGTTGAGGTCCCCATCGCCCAGAGGTGATCCAGATGAGGTGACCGGCACAACTTCCGCTGGAAGGGTGTCCACGACATTCACATCAAAGGCTGGACCGGTTGGGTTTTCGGGCGTTGACTCAGGATTTGAGACTGAGATCGTGTAGGTAGCGAGGGAACCCGCCGCAACAGTGAGCGGGTTCACGGTTTTGCTCATCGAGATGGCGGGCTCAGCGACTCCAACTCGAGCGATCTTGTCGCCAGTGGTTCGAGCGGATGGCCCAGTGGAAATCGAGGCGCGGCAGGTTCCAAGGTCGAGAAGCTGCCCAGCAGTGACGCCCGGACCCGTTCCTACCGTCACGTCAGCAGACACCACGAACTCGGTGTTGTCGCTGTCAACGACAACAGAGGGCAGACCCACACCACCGACGTCGGCAAGCATCGCTGCGGCATCACCGGGGAAATACACACGAATCTGGCCGCCAGAGGTGTCAAGAACGTACCCAGTCGTGGACGGTTGGGTTCCCGGAGTGAGCGCGGTGGTGACCCCATTGATCTCGAGGGAAACCGAGCCCATATCCATCGTGACGTCGCCTGCGGCAATGGGGAGCAATTCGATAACTGACGCGTAGAAGACCGAGCCGTCGGGCCGACCAACGATGTCCTGGTACACCTGCCCAGAATCGAGCACCAACACCGATTTCAGGCGGACTGTCTCACCTGGTGCCGCCGAGGCCAGACCGGCCACGCTGCCGGTGGACACGTTGCGTTCTACATCGCAGCGGGACTCCAACCCTGAGGTTGCAGGATTGGTGTCGGCAAGCGCGACTCCATCAGGTGGCAGTAGGCCAAGTATTCCTGCCAATAGCGCAATGGTGAGGAGAATCGAGGATTTGGATCGAAGTTTCATTGGTGCCCTTTGCAGACGGTGCTGAGTGCTCTATCGGCAGGAGGGGCGCAACTATTGAGCGCGCCAATGAGATTCCTTCAGATCGCCAACAAGGTCATCTCAGGTCGGAGTATCGGTGGTAGATGCCAACGAGATCACGCTTTCGACGTTCGAATGTGGCCCCAACAGCAAGGAGGACCATTCCAACTGCAGCGATGAGCACCCAACGCGGGAGCCGTGCCGCAGCGGGAAGTATCTGATCTAGCGCGACGAGCGCGGTGGTAACCGCACCGACGAACAACGGTGCTTTCAACCTCAGGCGGGCACCAACCACGGCCATCAGGGCACCGACCGTCAACAGGAGCAGGGACCGAAGCACTCCCCGTTCGCCGATTGCTACCAGCAACGATGGAACGGTTCCAACAATGAGTGCTGGGCCAGCGAATTGCCAAGAACTAGCCGAAGGGCGACCCTGCTCACGAAGCCTCAGCCAACCAGCAACACCCAGGATCGCTACCGCCGGAAGACTGTATGCCTCGACGCTTCGAACCCCGAATTCGAACAGTCGTAACCAATACGCCACGAGGGCAGCCACGGCTGAAATAGCCGCGCCATGTGCTCGCCGGCTCGGTCGAAGGGTGTGAATGCCGCTCACACCGGCGACCGCGAGGAGGCCGAGTTGAAGCGAACGATTATTGCCTAGCGCAGCCAGTGAGACGAGCGATACCGACGACACGCTGATTGAGGAGAGTTCAATGATTGAACACCACCAGTCGGCGCGGGGCTCTGCGACGAAACAGACAAGGGAGAGCGAGGCTGAAACAACAAGTGCGATGAGCCACGCTGTTTCGGCTGAGGAGCCCGCAGCTAACGCAGTCGCTAACCCTGCGGCTGATGAACTCACTGCAACGAGGACAGTCATCACTGCCGTCCAAGAATGCAGGTTGAGCCGTACGGCTCTGCCAAGAATGACCATCCACAACACCGAGGCGACCAGAAGCAGTATCGCCGTAGCAACGGAAGAAAAGCCCGCGAAAACAACCGACCCGGCAGCTGTTGGCAGCGCGTACACCCCAACGCGGAGGATGGTGAACCGGGAGCCGTTTCGCAATACTGGTAGCGCAGTCACAGCAACCGTGATGGCGGCGAGCACTGCGGCAATCATCGACACCGGTAGGTCGAAACGAAGGCCAATCACCACCACGACCACCATGGCCACGGGTCCCGTGGCGCCAACCAGCCATAGCGGAATACTCGAGCGTCGTGGACGCACCATGGTGTAAACGCCCAGCGCAGCACCCACGGTCCCGATCAATGCAGCACCAAGCGCAGCTGTTGTGGAGACCCCATCAGGTCCAATTCCAAGAAGGTCGGCGTCGAGTCGAACCTCACTAGTGGACGCCGCAAGTGGCCACCCCCACCATCCGCCATCGACCAACGCCTGAATCGGAGCGATTGACGACCCAACCAGAATGGGCAACCACCAGAACATAGAGAGCGCACCCCAAGTAGCGGAGGTCCCCTGCACAGCCTTCAGTCGAAGGTCGCCATCGACGTCGGCCCTGCGAAGCAATGGGACCGTGGCCGCTAGCAGTACCACGGGCAGCGCATTCGCACCCAGCACGAGGCCGTCATCTCGCCAACCTGCCAGTTCCATCGTTGAAACCCCAACAACATGGCCGACAAGACAGGCACTCAGGGCTGCCAGAACCCCCGAAACGCTCCGCCGACCTTGAGAGGCCGAAACGATTGCGCCAACGCATGCAGCTACTGCAAGGACCCCAATCGACCATCCCTGCCTCGCTGGTATCAGTCCTGCATCAAGAACCCCAGTCGCACCAGGAGTCGCGAGAACCACGCCACTGAGCCACGCGACCGAGCCACTTCCAATACATAGCCATCTGATCGCCGCCGGCACGCGGCCCGAGGCGGCCTTCCTCAACGCCTCGCTGACAACCAGGTCAGCGACAGCAAGAATCACCAGCGCCCATGCCACCCACAGCCAGGGAGGAGTCCCAAGCGAGCCAAGGAGCGGCAACGGGAGTTGCGCTGCACACACTGCAATCACCAACGGGGCGGTCAATCCGCCGACCCGGGCAAGTAGGACCAACGCCGCGGCAACAATCCCAAGACCAAATGCCCATACGTATTGTGGGTTCCCGCTAGGAGCAAGGACTAGCCGAACTGCGTGAATGTCAACGATTGCGAACCCCGCAGCCACCACTGCGATCGCCTCTGCCGTGGCCCTGAGGTTTCGACGCGCTACGAAGATCGCTGCTATCGCTGCGGAAGTTGTCGCAACTCCTAGTACCGCCGCTTGGCCGGCCGCGCCGAGGGCGCTCCAGGTCACTGCGGCGAAAATCACGCTCGCGATAACCAGGAGCAAGGCACCGAGCCCGACCAGCAAGGATTGAACCGACAACGATGGATGGTGCCGAGCCAGCTTGACCGGTTCGTCGCGACTCGCTGGAAGCGCTCCACTGGTAGACATACCGGCTTCAGACCGAGGACTGGCGCTCGGGGTCGGGCTGGATGAAGGGCTGAGTGGAGATTGACGACTGGCGAGATGGCCGCGATTCACGGAGTCGAGACGGATCTGCGAGACCAACTCCTGCCGCTCCTTGTGGAGCTGAGCGATCTCGTTCTCTAGTTGCCAGAGATGCGAGCCAAGCGGGTTCTCCCAGCTAAACCCACAAGATGGGCAGATGCCGACCCCCTCAAGGTTGACGAGTTGGCTGCCGCAGATGCGACATTGATACGGATCAACCAACGGTTCTAACGCGGTCGGCTCACTGTGTTCGGGATCTCCTGAATCTCGCTGACTCATGCCCACCCACAATTTCACTGGCGGGAGCCGCATCCACCAGAGGCCGCCGCCCAACACGCTCGCACATCGAGAGCATCAGAAATCTACTCTTCAGCTACCCGATCTGGCGGTCACGACCTTCCCAGTAGGGAGAGCGCAGCTTGAACTTCTGAAGCTTCCCAGTTGCTGTGCGAGCCAATTCGGCACGAAGCTCGATTGATGTGGGGCATTTGTAGTGTGCGAGATGGTCTCGACACCATTGAATCAACTCGACCTCAGTCTCCGGGGTCCGCTCAATTCCTGGCTCCAGAACCACCAGTGCCTTGACTGTTTCGCCCCACTTCTCCGATGGAACGCCAATCACCGCAACCTCGGCAACGGAAGGGTGGCTGTAGAGAGTGTCCTCAACCTCGATCGAGCTCACGTTCTCCCCGCCGGAGATGATCACATCCTTTTTGCGGTCACTGATTCTGAGATACCCGTCCTCATCAAGGGTGCCTCCATCGCCAGTGTGGAAGAAGCCGTCGAGAATTGCCTCAGCGGTCGCCTCCGGTTGTTCCCAGTAGCCCTCGAGTACATGGTTGGACCTCGCAATGATCTCGCCGTTGCTGTCGATTCGAAGGTCAACCCCTAATGCCGGTGCGCCCGCCCGCGACAACTTGGCGGCGCGCTCCAACGAAGTTAGATCGTCCCATTCCGCCCGTCCTCGACTCATGGTGAGCAACGGAGATGTTTCGGTCAGTCCGTATATCTGAATGAACTCCCAACCGAGTTCGACCTCGACTCGTTCGATGGTCTGTGTGGGTGGCGGTGCGCCCGCCATGATCATGCGCACGCGATCACGACCCGGGACCGGTTCGAGTTGAGTGGAGTCGCTGGTCCACCCTGTGGCCGCTGCATCGAGAATCATTGCCCCCACTGCTGGCGCTCCGCACAGGTAGGTCACCTTGTGCCGATCGATTCTGCGCAGAATTTCCGCACCATCTACCTTCCGGAGAACCACATGGGTTGCGCCCATACCGGTGGCAGCGTACACATGGCCCCATCCGTTGCAATGGAACATGGGCAACGTGTGAAGGTATACATCTCGGTCGTTGACTCCGGCCTGCCAGCCAAACATCGCAGCGTTGAGCCACAGGCTTCTATGAGTACATTGCACACCTTTGGGGCGCGCCGTAGTTCCAGAGGTGTAGTTGATGGTCGCCGTCGCGTCTTCGTCCGAGGACCATGGTTGGGGTGCCACTCCGAACTTCAGCAGCGCAGCATCTGACTCTCCGCCGATGACGAACTTGTGTTGGCAGTCGATGTCGTCAAGATCCTCGGCGAGTTCAGGATCAATCAGGAGGACAGTCGCGCCGCTGTGTTGAACGATGTAGCGAATCTCCTCGGCGTGCAGCCTGAAGTTAATCGGCACAAGCACTCGACCCCAGCCAGAAACCCCGAAGAAGGCAATCAGTAGTCGAGCCGAGTTCTGACTTACCACTGCCACCCGTTCTCCTGGCCCAACGCCCAGAGCGTCGAGCCCAGCGGCCAAGGCCCTGGCATGATCGCCAATCTCGGAGTAGGTCAGCGAACCAAGTGAGGGTGCCGGCTGGTCTGGTTCATCAATCACCCCTACCCGATCCCCGTACACCGCCACGGCCCGGTCGAGGTAGTCACGAATGTTGAGTTGGACCTTCATTACTTGTCTCCCCTCATGGATCTTCCGTGCTCACAGAATCCCCAGCGGAATCTAGCAAGCAATCCTGTATCCAGCTTTGCCGCGAGATGCCGACTGACGCGGCTATTGTTTGAAGAGTCTGGCGGGCACAGGGTGCGCCAAAGACCAAACTGGGGGAACAATGAAACACACGACTATTCGACGCGCCGCACTTCTGGCCATGGCCACAACTGCCGTGCTTGGGGTGGCGGCTTGCGTGCCCGATCCAGGCACAGGAGGTGGCACAACGACGACCACATCGACAACCACCACCACGACAACGCCAATCAGTGAACTCGGTCCCGATTGCGAACCGCCGTCGTTTCACCCGGGGGCGAACTTCGGACGGGGATGCTCACTTGCGGGCCTGACGCTCGAAGGCGTGGATCTGTCGCCTAATGAGAAGGGCGTCAACACCTACGGACCCTTCACGAATCTTGAGAAGGCAACGGTGAGTGGTTCCAACCTCGATTTCGCGAACTTCAAGTACTCCTCTGCGCCAGGAGCAACCTTCGTGAAATCCTCGATGGTGGGAATCGTGCTGATCGGCAGCAGCGAGCGAGAGCTCTCGAACCTCACGGGAACACAATGGATCTCCGTTGATGCGTCGAAAGCTGACCTTCAGTTCGCGGACTTGTCAGGATCAAGTCTCGTTGACGTCCGTTTGGGGGGTGCGAATCTCGCGGGTTCGGTCTGGCGAGACGCCAGACTTGATGGCGTGACCCTTGACGACAGCACGGTCTGCCCAGACGGCATCGCATTCAACGAGAAAGAACTCTGCCGAGGTTCACTCCCCGGCTTCTAAGACGGGCCTCGCTCCAGCGGCAACACGTCACATTCCTGTTGGGCTACTCGCCAGCGCCGGCGAGTAGCCCCAGGAATTCTCGACCGAATCGGTATGCATCACCGGGCCAACGAGCCGAACAGTAACGGCCATCGGTGATCACCCAGGTGGGGCCATCATCGGTGGCCGTTCCTCGTTGTCGCAGCTCCACTGGTCCCCGAAGGAACTGCGCGTCTGGACTGAGTAACGCGGCGCGAACTTCATCTTCGACGTAGAGCGGGTAGGTCCGATAGTAACGACCTCGCCTCCAGGCAGTGGCCAGATACGCCGCGCGTTCCATGTACTTCGGAAGACAGGTTGTTCGAGATTCGGCGATGACGCTTCGGCCGGTTTCGGGGTTTGTGGTTCGGGCAAGCACCAGGACCCCATGACAAATCGCCCCCACGGGACGATCAAGCGCCCAGTACTCGGCGACGACCGCCTGCAGTTCAGTGCTTCCAAGATACTGACGCATTCCAGGGGCATGGCCACCGGGAAGCAAGAGGCCGTCAAAGTCCGACGGTTGAACCTCGCTCCACGGGATCGGAGCATTGAACTCGCTGGATGCTTCGAGTTCTCGATATCTCCTGATCGC
>DORQ01000106.1:2736-4052 GCA_003514205.1 Acidimicrobiaceae bacterium | reverse complement strand
CAAGGAATGGCCACCTCCGTCACGTCGAAATCGCGGTCGGGAAGCGGCATCAGTACAGTCGCCATGACTCACAACCTCTCACGTCATTGGTGCGTGCTCAAGCGCTGACCGCTTGCACGTCAACAGTTACCACCACGCGGGCGAGCCCACGGTGCAGTCAACACGAGTACCGACGGCGCCCTTGAGGAGCTCAGATGCCTGCGTGAGCGCGCCGATCGCGGCGAACTGTCCCCCCGCTTCAACGAATCGACAGGCGGCTTCTACCTTGGGACCCATCGATCCTGCTTCAAACGAATACTCCCTGAGGTCCTGTGGCCGCCCATGCCTGAGCAACTGCTGTTCAGGAGTTCCGAATCCGGTATAGACGCCGTCAACGTCGGTCAGTAGCAGCAGCGCGTCGGCACCAAGGGATGCGGCCAAAAGCGCCGAGGAAAGGTCCTTGTCAATCACCGCCTCTACCCCAATCCATCCCTTGTCCCCTTTGATCACTGGAATTCCGCCCCCGCCATCGCAAACAACCACAAATCGAGAACTCATCAGCACCTCAATAGCGCGCGCCTCAACCACTGCCTGGGGTTCGGGGGATGCAACGACTCGTCGGAACCTCGTTCCATCCTGAATGAAGCTCCATCCCAACTGGGTGGCCTGCCCAGTTGCAGTGCGCTGGTCAACCCACGGTCCGATTGGCTTGGTGGGATGTTCGAATGCTGGATCAGTCGCTTCCACAATGACCCGAGTGAGCACTGACACCACATCGAGATCTTCATCCACCTGAGACAGCGCCGTGGAGAGGAGGTATCCAATCATTGCCTCGGTCTCGGCGCCAAGTACATCGAGACCCGAAACCGAGCCAGGGTTGCTGGCGTCACGAATGGCTAACAGACCCACCTGGGGACCGTTCCCATGAGTGACGACCACTCTGTTGCCCACAGCAGTATCTGCAATCACACTTGCGGCGAACCCCAGTGAGACCGGGTCAACTGCGGCGGTTCCCGACGCGAGCGCATTTCCACCCAGACCAATTACAACATCCATGTCTTCCTACCGTTCCATTTCCAGAGCCATACAACCTGTGTTGACGATCAATTCAGGGGGTCCCTGAGTAGCGGGCAGGTCATACAGTGCGATCCTCCACGACCGCGTCCGAGTTCAAATCCTTCGATGGTGATCACCTCGATGCCCGCCTTGCGAAGCTTGGCGTTTGTCGACACGTTTCGCTCGTAGGCCACCACTACCCCCGGCTCAAGCGCCACAACATTGTTCCCGTCATCCCATTGCTCGCGTTCGGATTCCGCATCGTCACCGCCTGTGGTGAT
>DORQ01000106.1:2402-2590 GCA_003514205.1 Acidimicrobiaceae bacterium | reverse complement strand
TGGCGTATCCCGGCACGTCCGAGTGCAGCCGCGAGTGCGGCAACGAGTCCGTTGGAGTTCTCTGAGATCGTCACGGACCCAGCCTCGGTGCCAGGCCGCAAGCTCCAGGTCCGTGCGCCCTCAATCACCGCCGGATACAAGGTGACTGCATCAACATCGACCATCGTCAACACCGTGTCGAGATGCAT
>DORQ01000106.1:1414-2273 GCA_003514205.1 Acidimicrobiaceae bacterium | reverse complement strand
TATCGACGGCGCTTTGGCAAGTGCACTGCGAGAACGTGGTCCACCTCGCCAGCGGCAAAGAGTGCCCGAGCCAGCAGGGAGACGGCCTGAGGAGTGGTTCGTTCACTCATGCCAATCATCACTGCCTGATTCCCGATCGGCATCACATCACCCCCTTCGATCGTGACGCGACCCCAGTCCTGATCCGATCCACCGAGCACGACGTCGACCCCGCCGGAATCGACAAACATTGGGTGGAAGCGATAGATCGCCTCAACAATCAGCGTCTCTCCACGGCGGGCCGGCTTCGCCATTGGGTTGATGGTCACGCCACCGTAAATCCAACTTGAGGGATCACGTTGATACATCAGGTTCGGCAACGGCGGCAACAACATCGATCCCGGATCAGCACTCGCATACAACAGGCCGTGGCCCGCTTTGGCATCCGCTCCTGTGATTCCGCCGATCAGCAACTCTGCGATTTCCACCGGCTGAGCCGTCTCGATCCAGCCCTGTGCCATCTCGGCACCGCTGATTCCAATCATTCGCTCAGAGAGCATATGAGCGCTGATCCACACCCGCGCCGCAGCGTCCTCCAGAGCCTCCGCAAGCAGTGTCTCGGCATAGAACACCTCCACTCCTCGGTGTCGCATCACCTCAACAAAGGCGTCATGTTCGGCCTTCGCTCTGCTCACCCACATCACTTCATCGAAGAGGAGCTCCTCCGCGTTACTTGGAGTCAATCGCTGATGCTCGAGTCCCGGCCGGTGCACCAGCACCTTTCGGAGCTTGCCGACCTCGGAATACACACCAAACTCGTTCACCGTTGCTACCCCCTTTCAAGTACTCACGACCGCGAGGGCTCCCCCGACGCCTCCCG
>DORQ01000106.1:1057-1295 GCA_003514205.1 Acidimicrobiaceae bacterium | reverse complement strand
TCGACAAGCGCTCTCAAGTGAAGATGATCTGGCCTCCTGCGGCCTGTTCGTAGAACTCGCCAACGGTGATGATGTCCTCAACCTGATCGATGAAATCACTCTTTTCCATCTTGAAGAGATCCACCGAGGCCTTGCAGGCATACATTCCTGCTCCCGTGTCAGCAATCATCTCAACGAACTCAGGAATCGATGGAATATCGAGCTCCGCGATCTGCTTTTCCATCACGTGCGTCATGAC
>DORQ01000106.1:718-869 GCA_003514205.1 Acidimicrobiaceae bacterium | reverse complement strand
GATGTGCTCGTGGCGCTTCTTGTGAATAGCGTCTAACCCGAAAAAGGTGAAGAACAGGTTCGCCTCAATGCCTTCCGCCCTGGCGCCGTTCGCCATGATGAGGCCGGGATAGATTCCGTCAAGAGATCCCTTGGAGATGATGATCGAGACC
>DORQ01000106.1:275-576 GCA_003514205.1 Acidimicrobiaceae bacterium | reverse complement strand
TCGATCGGGGCCGGTGCAGTTGATTCTGTGGTCATTCTTGGAGCTCCTTGAAACAGTAGATGGGTGACTAGATGCAGCCGCGTGGCTTCGGAATCCCAGCAATTCGGGCGGCAATCTTCGCTGGGCCCTTCGGAAAGAGCTGATACAGCTCTTTGACTGACACCCCCGAGGTCTTGCCGAGTACCCGAACTGTTGGCCCGGTCCCTTTCTCGGCATATTCCTTCCGCATGAACCGAATGACCGTCCAATGCTGGTCCGTGAGTTGGTCGATGCCTTCGGCTTCGGCCAGCTCAGCAGCCAT
>DORQ01000106.1:0-137 GCA_003514205.1 Acidimicrobiaceae bacterium | reverse complement strand
TCCTCAGTCCACAGATCCGGGTTCACGAAGAATCCGTCGTCAGTTCTCTCAACTTGGGTTCCGGCAATCGTTGCTAGGGCCATAGGGCGCTCCTGGAGGTTGATAGTGGGTGTGCTGGTTTGTTACATCTCTTGGCC
>DORQ01000008.1:5050-6232 GCA_003514205.1 Acidimicrobiaceae bacterium | reverse complement strand
CCTCACCTCTGTTCGCTTGACTGATCTCGGTGGTGATCGGGTGCAGGTTGACTCGGTTGGCGTCGAGCGAATAGGCCAAGATCAACGGCAGCTACCTTACCCGCCGTCCGCCTCTTCCTGTGAGCTTCGAGCCACCTATGGCTGGCCTGACGCCGAAGCGAAAGCCCGGGCTGCCGTTCGGTTTCTCCGACATCGGGCAGAGGTGATTGGGCTTCAGGCCACTGAATGGTGTGAGGAGTATTTCGGGGTGGACGCGTTCGGTGGATCGACTGCGCAGCGGCCACCTGAGGGCTATGAACCGCCAGAGGTGATTGCGCGGTTGGCCTGGCGCTGCGAAACGAAGGAGGAGGCGAGCAGGCTCGGCCGCGAGGCGGGATTGCTAGGTCTCGCGGGTCCGCCCATGATTGCAGGCGCTGGAAGGGCTCGCGATGGTCGGCCCACACAGCTTCTGAGCTTGACAGCCCTTGCCGTGCCCCGAGACCAGGTGGATGCTCAGGTTCGGGTGACTGTCCACGAGTCCTAGTCGGCGTGGACGGTTCCAACTCAGGCCGTGTCGGCTCGATTTCCGAAGCGATGATCTCGTCTCCGAGATTTGAGGATCAGCGCAGATCCCAGTGCGATGGCGATCAAAGCGGCGACCACGAACGGCTCGACCGATCCGCCAGTACTCGCGAGATGCGATGGAACCCTGGTGGTCTGACGGCCACGTGCAGTGGATCGAGCCGGCGGATTCGGCGGCGCTGTGGCAACGGTTGTGGTGGCGGGTGGTGAAGTTGTAGGTGGCGCTGCTGTGGTCGTTGTTGTGGCTGGCCTCTGTGGCTCGCACGGAGTTGCGATCTGCGTCTGAAAGGTCGAAGTGAAGGCACCGGGATTGTGGTGCACTGTCAGGACGAGCGTTCCGACGTGAGATCCCGGGACGACAAACTCCGCAGTAGTTGCTGAGCTGCTTGCAACAGAGTCGGGGCGGAAGGCAACCGGTATCGGGTCGTGTGCGCCGATTCGTGCCTCACCGGTGATATCGGTGAGTTGGAAACCGGTGTCGTTGTCGAACACGAAGCTCACCCGTCGTTCGGGGTCCTGTGCCGAGTGACTGCATTCCATCGAGAATCTTCCGCCAGAACAGGGGAGAATCAATAGTGTGCGGACCAGATTGACCGTGGCAACCGACAGGTTGGTTGGGCC
>DORQ01000008.1:3910-4860 GCA_003514205.1 Acidimicrobiaceae bacterium | reverse complement strand
GGTGGCGACGTCACCGAGGTTGGGGAGAAGGTCAGGAGTGAAAGAATCAGAGGCGATAGGTGAACCGTTCCCAATCACATCTGGCGGAAAGAGCCGAACGCCTATTCCGGTGTCTTCCAGGCTTGTCAGTCTCCAGTCAATGACGCGTTCGTTTGAGAACGGATCGCAGGAGGTTGCCCACTCAAGCGTTGCCGTGTTGAAGCGAAATGAGGAGGCGGTCCTCGAACTGGCAGATGAACTCGATGAACCAGCTTGCGGGACCCCGACGATCACTGTGAGACATGCCAGCATGATCGCAGCGAGAAGTAGCTCCAAGCGGCCTGTAGATCGGGGAGCTTGCATGACTTGGAGGCTATCGGCGGAACCCTCATTCGCACGCGGAATCCGTTAACGCTTGGGAACTGCCTGGTAGACCCCCGAGCTGAAGCGCTCTCCATCCCACGTGCAGGACCATATTGACCCCTTCGAGCATCCCGACTTTCCCTCGACGAGCATTCCGCGAAGTTGGGCTCGGTGAATGATCTCAGGGATGAGGTCGCCATGTGAGCACAGGACTGCATTGTCGGCGCCTCTGGCCAAACCCTCCATGAACTCCCAGATCAGATCGATATCAGCACCCTCATAGAGGTCGTCACGTTCAACAATCTCGAGCCCGTGAGCTAGCGCCAAGGGCGTAACGGTCTGCACACATCGTGTCGCAGGGCTCGAATACACCGCTGGTACAGCTCGATCCGAAAAGAGCGCGGCGATCTGCGCTGCTTGTTGTTGACCGGCTTCATCGAGTGGCCGAAAGCGGTCGGCGAGGTTCTCGGTTCTGGTGCTGGCGCTACCGTGTCGAATGAGGTGGATGGCCATTGATGAAGCTAGTCCTTCTTGTCCCGTCTCTTGGGCTTGTCATCGCCATCAGGAATGAGGATTGCTCCAGCAACAGAGGTCACCACGGTGTACAC
>DORQ01000008.1:0-3669 GCA_003514205.1 Acidimicrobiaceae bacterium | reverse complement strand
AGGGTGAGGATACGAGCTGGCAGCGCAACAAAGCGAAGGATGGGCCGCAATACGGTGTTGACGATGCCCACTGCCACAGCGGCGATGACGGCGGTCTTCCACGAGTCGACCTCGACGTTGTCGCCAAAAACTACGGGCAACAGCATCAGAGCACCGGTGGATATTGCCCATTGGATGAGGAGTTTCATTGGCTGTGCCTTTCCGGCAGAGAATGTCTGACAGTTGTCTGTGGATCGCCGCAGATCGTCGGCGGATCCCAATCGACGTACCGTAGCCCCTCTACTGACTGCTTGGTCGCCAACGCTTCGGCTAGCTCGCTGCCCCACGCTTCGGTTGGCTTCCTTCGTTTGCCTAGCCCCTCGCTCGAGCGTGAACTCACTCGATTCCGTGTTCGAGGGCGTACCTCACGAGTTCTTGGCGGCGCGTCAGGTGAAGCTTGTTGAGGATGTTTCGGACGTGGTTCTCGACAGTCTTTGCTGAGATGAACAGCCGTTCGCCGATCTCCTTGTAGGCGTAGCCCTTTGCCACCAGTTGCAGCACTTCGCGTTCGCGATCGCTCAGCGGGTTTGCTCCGGTGGCGGACTTCGACAGCCTCCGAAACTCGCCAAGCAGGAGCGAGGCGAGGGCCGGCGAGAAGACTGGCTGACCTTCTGCGGCTCGGAGGGCGGCAGACTGAAGCTCGGCGGGGGGAGTTGACTTCAATAGGTACCCAACGGCGCCGGCAGCTACACAGTCGAGCAGATCTCTCTCCTGTTCGGAGACCGTGAGCATCATCACATGGGTCAACTCCGAGCAGGCTTTGACCACTGCCAAACCGCCTCCCTCGGGCATGTGGAGGTCGCAGATCACGAGTTGGGGTTTCTCCGCCTGAATCACTCGGATGGCCTCGGTGGCATTAGCCGCTTCCCCGACAACTCGGAACTTGTCACCCAGGTCGGCTGCGACCCCGGTTCGCCAAATCGGGTGATCATCGGCAAGGACGACTGGGATTCTGACGATGTTCTCCATTACACGCTTCCTCCCGAACTGTAGGGAATAGTGAGCAGGATCTCCGTGCCGCGACCTGGAGCGCTCTCGATCTGCACGGTCCCTCCAACCTCGCTCAGGCGTCCGCGGACTGAGGAAGTCAGGCCGACACCTTCGACGGTTGAGGAGGGATCGAACCCGGTGCCGTTGTCTCGAATGGAACAGGAGATCCCTTCCTCCTCGATTGGTTCGCAATACACCGTAATGCTGGTGCTGTGTGAGTGCTTTCCTGCGTTGTTCATTGCCTCCGCTGCTGCCCCAGTCAGCGCCGCGATCACAGACGGATGAGGGGTAGGCAGGTCTGGGGCCAAGACCACACGGACAGCACACCCGAATCGATCCTCAATCTTGGCAGCCGCTTCGCGCAACGCTGGTCCCAGTTCGACTGCCCCTCCCAACTCCGCAGTGCTGCCGACTCCAAAGAGATATTCCCTGAGGTCGCGCTCGGTGGCCCGCGCCATTCGAGCGAGGTCTGGGTCCTCGGAGCGTCGCTCGAATACCGCCAGTGTTTGCAGGACTCCGTCGTGAAGCGTGCGAGCGACCGACTCGCGTGCCTGTGCATCGGCCAATTGCCGGTCTGCGGTCTGAAGTTTGTCGGTCACTAGGCCTGCAATCACACCTGCAAGGACGAACAACAGCGTGGAGGAGGCCGTGCTTGCCCCAACAAGATCATCGCCCGGTGTGCCATTGATGATTGCGGCCGCGATGCGGGCTGCGGACAGCAAGAGCCCAACCGCACCTCCGCACTTGGGCCCGAATGCGACTCCGGCCGCGAGGATTGATGCCACTGGCCAGGCCCAGCCGAGACTGTCTGACCGCTGGGCCCCAGTGGAGGTCGGATACACCCATGCCCCGGCGAGAGTGACGAATGCAGCAAACGCAATCTCGGTGGCGATCATCGGCAGTTCGACGATGCGGTCGGAGTGCAGTCTCGCTGCGCGGTGCGCTGTGGCCGAAAATCCGAATGTGAGGAGAACAACGAGCACTGCAAGCCATCCGCGGCTCATTGAGTCCTTCGAGAGGAGCGCCAAAACTGTCATCCAGGCCCAGGCAATCCAACGAAACGGCACGATGCTCGTCGTGAGGTTCACTGCCACGCTTCGTTGCATTTCCTCAGTATGACGGCGTGGCAGACTCAATCAGTGGTTTCCGCACGCATTTTTCGGGTTCAACTCAAGCGGCCCTGGTTACGCCTGTGCATTCTGGCAGCCGTCCTGGTGGTGCCCGCGGGTTGCGGGGATGGCTCAGTGGCGGGTTCTGACGGCGATGGCTCTCGCGGTAGCGGGGAACACTCGATGCCAGCTGCCAAGTCAGGCACCGACGCCGAAGGAGCGCATGAGGATGGGTACTCGGACTCCTCGGACTCCTCTGGCTCCTCGGTGTCCTCGGTGATCGACGAGGAGGAGCAAGGTGCATTGCCGAAAGAATCGGAGGAGGCTTGCGCGGCTCTGCCAGATGCGGAGATCGCTGCGTTGACGAGTATCTCCTTCTCAGCGTCGACCGAGCGGACTGTGCATCGAATTGGGGACCGCGCGCCCATCGTTGGGTGCACGTGGCGTTCGGGTTCCCCGGTGGAGTCTCAGACCTCCGATGGACCGACCCTCCTCAGAATCTGGTTCGCGGAGGGCGCCTCCAGTGATTTGTTTGAGCTTGCCGTGGCAGAGCTGAGCGCTGGTGATCCGGGAACCGTTGAAATCGGTATTCAGGCGGCGTACGAGGGCTTTGACACAGCGGGTGACGATGGGGACCCAGGGTCGCCAGCGTCAGCCGGCGAAGACGATGGGTTTGGCGAGGTGGACGGTTGGCTCGTGGTTGAATCCAACTCAGGTGTAGTGATCTTCACAACCAGCAAGGCTTCGCCGGTGGGAGTAGACGGCCAGGGCGGCGGCATTGATCTCGCAACCATGCAAGGCTTGGCTGGTCAATACATCAGCGCATTGGAGAAGGGGTAAAGGAATGCCGAGAGTTCAACTTCGGGAGCTCTGCGGAGTTCGCTCGGGAGACAAGGGAAACCTCAGTGATCTGTCACTGTTTGCTGACGATTCCGAAACCTATGAGTTCCTAGTGAGCGTGGTGACCGCAGAGATCGTGAAATCGCATTTTGGTGAGATCGTCGAGGGTGAGGTCACGCGGTACGAGGTGCCGAACCTGTTGGCGCTCAAGTTCGTGATGACAGACGCACTCGGCGGTGGCGGCCCGCGATCGTTGCGTTCGGACAATCTTGGCAAGACGCTCGGCGGAGCGTTGTTGCGACTTGAGGTAGAGGTGCCTCAGAAGCTTCTTGCGATGTCGAAACGTGCGGGGAGGCGGGCACCGCTCCCGGGTTGATAGGCCTGTACCAGTCGAGGGTGATCGCACACCAGCGGCCCGGGTGTACCCCTCAGCTCGGTGGTTTACCCCTCAGCGATTGCCAGGATCTGCTCCAGGGCGGAGAAGTCATAGGGCGGGCTGCTCATCAGGATGACATGCTGCACGCCCGCCTCGACGAACGCATCCAGATTTGGAATGTCCTCGACCCCCGCGCACAGAGTGCGTTCAATAGCTGAAGGGTCTCGGCCCACCTTCTCGCACCAGTCGTTGAGGATCTCGTTCTTCTTTGACCAGTTCTCGACCGGTCCGAAGGTGTTCCACGCATCGCCATAC
>DORQ01000148.1:9826-10087 GCA_003514205.1 Acidimicrobiaceae bacterium | reverse complement strand
GCACACGCAGTCGGGTTACGAGAACAAGGTCCGCCAAAATCTTGAGGCACGCGCTCGCTCCATGAATATGGAGGGCAAGATTCACGAGACTGCGATTCCGCTTGAGGATGTCAACGAGATTCGCAATGGCAAAAAGGTCGTGGTTCAGAAGAAGGTTTTCCCCGGCTACCTGCTGATTCGTTGCCAGCTCGATGACGATTCTTGGTACGTCATCCGCAACACTCCTGGTGTCACAGGGTTCGTTGGCGCCGCGAATAAGCC
>DORQ01000148.1:9467-9590 GCA_003514205.1 Acidimicrobiaceae bacterium | reverse complement strand
ACCGATGGTCCGTTCGCAGATTTCAGCGGCGAAATTGTCGAAATCAATACTGACCAGCTGAAACTGAAGGTGCTTGTCAACATCTTTGGTCGTGAGACTCCTGTGGAGCTCGAATTCAGCCAG
>DORQ01000148.1:5874-9303 GCA_003514205.1 Acidimicrobiaceae bacterium | reverse complement strand
GTTTGCTGGTACGGCACTCGGTCGGCCAGACTTGTCCACCTTGCGTGGTTGCAGCCGTGATTTCGGCTCGCTCGCATACATCGTTCGTTGAAGAAAGAGTTTGAGGTCTCATGGCCAAGAAGAAGGTCGCTGCAGTTGTAAAGATTCAGATCGCGGCGGGCGCTGCTTCGCCAGCGCCTCCGGTTGGTACCGCGCTCGGTCCACATGGTGTCGCGATCATGGATTTCTGCAAGGAATACAACGCTCGCACAGAGGCAATGCGTGGAACAGTGGTTCCAGTCGAGATCTCGATCTATGAGGATCGAACGTTTTCCTTTGTAACAAAGACTCCTCCGGCACCGGTTCTGATCCGCGAAGCAGTTGGTATTGCCAAGGGTTCACAGACTCCAGGCAAGGGAATTGTCGGAACGATCACCGATGATCAGATCGCCGCGATCGCCACCACCAAACTTCCTGATCTCAACACGAACGATCTCGAAGCGGCGAAGCTTCAGATTGCTGGAACTGCTCGTTCCATGGGGATCCGAGTCATCTAGACACGTCGTGGCTGGCGGATACGCCAGCAGGTCTGGGCCGCAACACGGTCCATCATTCATCAACTGGCACTGCGTGATCACCTCGTCCGCAGGCCCTACACATGAGGGAGCCACCAATGGCGAAGGGTAAGAAGTTCACAGATGCTCTGAAGGGCTTCGATCGCGATCATCTCCATGCCGGAACTGAAGCTATCGAGATCGCACGGAGACTCTCGCGACGAAACTTCGACGAGACGATTGAAGTAGCGTTTCGTCTCGGAGTCGATCCGCGCAAGGCTGATCAAATGGTTCGCGGCACCGTCGCGCTTCCGTCTGGTTCAGGCAAAGAGGTACGTATTGCAGTGTTCGCCACCGGTGACGCCGCACGCGAGGCTGAGGCCGCTGGCGCAGAGTTCGTCGGCGCTGAGGACCTCGCCGCCCAGATCGAGGGTGGAATGCTCGACTTTGATGTCACCATTGCCACTCCTGACCTGATGCCGCTCGTTGGCCGATTGGGTCGAGCCTTGGGACCACGTGGACTGATGCCAAACCCCAAGACCGGCACCGTGACCAACGATGTTGGCAAAGCTGTCTCTGAGTTCAAGGGTGGCAAGGTTGAATACCGCACGGATCGCCACGGCAACGTTCATGTTCCGTTGGGCAAGGTGAGTTTCGAACTCGACGCGTTGAACGCCAACTTGAAGGCAGTAGTGGACGAACTCCATCGGGCAAAGCCCTCCTCGGCTAAAGGGCGGTACATGCGCAAGGTGACCGTCTGTACAACCATGGGCCCAGGTGTCCGGGTCGATCCAAACCAGGTGGATAGCTAGACTCTCGACAGCGGCTTTGCCGCACATTCTCGCTCGCCGCAGAAATCTGGTGTGCAGTGCCTTTGGGGACTGCACATAATTGGAAGGCCTTGGCCCTCCTGCCAGACGAGGTGAACTTTTCTGAATCCATTTCAGGGGCGTTCTCGCGGTTAGTGCGAGCGCCCCGTTTTTCGTTTTGAACGGGGATCGGCTCTTCGGAGCCAACCTGCTTCGGCAGGAATCCAAACGCCCACCCAGGTGGGCCCGATGAAAGAGGAAGGGAGGTGCAACATGGAGAATCCACGTGCCGAAAAGGTCTCGGTAGTTGATGAGGTTCGCGAAAAGCTCGAAGGAGCAGACGCGGTACTCCTCACGGAATACCGAGGCTTGAAGGTTGGCGAACTTGCCACTCTTCGAAACGCAATGGCCCCAGCAGGCGGTGAGTACAAGATCTATAAGAACACTCTTGTGCGGATTGCCGCTCAGTCGATCGGATTGGACATCGACTCGCTGCTCACAGGCCCAACGGCCTTGGCGCTCGTGTCGACCCAAGCCGATGGAACACCCGGAGACATTGCTTCGGTCGCGAAGGCAATTCAAGACTTCTCGAAAGGTCAGCCTTTGCTGGTCTTGAAGGGAGGCGTTCTTGGCGAGACGATACTTGATGCCGGAGGCGCGAAGGCGCTTGCGTCGTTGCCGACTGGGCCCGAGATTTACTCTCGATTGGCTGGAGCAATTAACAGCCAAGCTCGCGGAATGGCGAGTGTGGTCAGCGGCGTTCATCGCAGCATTGCGTACGTGCTCCAAGCAGCGATCGACGCCCAAGCATTTGGCGGCGACGCTCCAGCACCATCAACTGAAGTAACTGCTGAGGCTGCGCCCGCGGCAGAGGCAGAGGCCCCCGAGGTTGCCGAAGAGGCCACAGCGGAGGCATCGGAGACAACCACCGAGACTGTTGCCGAAGCGGCAACTGATCCAACTGAAGACACCCCTGCTGCGGACGACGCAGCACAAGAAAGTGAGGACTGAAATGTCGAAGGTAGAAGAGCTTCTCGAGTCCATCTCAGCATTGACCTTGGTCGAAGCGTATGAACTCGTCAAAGCAATCGAAGAGAAGTTTGAAGTATCAGCAGCTGCGCCTGCCGCGGCAATGGTCATGGCAGCACCTGGCGCAGGTGGTGGCGACGAAGCCGAAGAGAAGACAAGCTTTGACGTCATCTTGACCGCAGCTGGTGACAAGAAGATCCAGGTCATCAAAGAGGTTCGTGGGCTCACCAACCTCGGCCTGAAGGAAGCTAAGGACCTCGTCGAGGGAGCGCCAAAGGCCGTTCTTGAGGGAGTCTCCAAGGAAGACGCTGAGAAGGCCAAGGAAACCCTTGAGACCGCCGGCGGAAGCGTGGAAATCAAGTAACTGCAGTCTCTCGACTGCTCTTGAAGAAGGCCGGAGCTGTGGCTCCGGCCTTCTTCGCGCTCGAAGGTATGTTCGATGGACAGAGCGAATTCCTTGACCTAGCTGCGATATGCACTTACTCTGCCCGCATTCGATGAATGCCGCTGCCCGCCCGGGTTGACCTTTGCCGTCCCTGTGGCTATCGTTGCGGGTTGCCGTGCTGCCCCCGCTTCGCTCCCTCACAAATTCTTGTGTCGTTGCGCGCGCCAAAGCATCGGTGACCAGCTCGACCACCAGCGCAAGCGAGGAGTAGGTCCTTGTCAGCACGTTCCGCCATACGGGATCGATATTCATTCGGGAACCTCGATGAGGTTCTCGATCTACCAGATCTGATCGCAATTCAGCGAGAGTCCTTCAAATGGTTTACATACCAGGGCCTCGCTGGAGCATTCCGCGATATCAGCCCAATTCGCGACTTCACTGAGACGTTGTCGCTTGAGCTTGAGTTTGATCCGAACGACGAGGACCTTCGGCCACCGCCCAAGTTCACCGTCGAGGAGTGCAAGGAGAAGGACATGACCTTCTCCGCTCCGATTTTCGTTCGAGCTCGGTTCATCAACCAGAACACGGGCGAGATCAAGGAGCAAACAGTCTTCATGGGCGACTTCCCCATGATGACCGAGAAGGGCACCTTCATCATCAACGGCACCGAGCG
>DORQ01000148.1:3684-5745 GCA_003514205.1 Acidimicrobiaceae bacterium | reverse complement strand
ACCGAGCGCGTCGTTGTGTCGCAGCTCGTTCGTTCGCCAGGTGTCATCTTCCAGCCAGGCGAGCGGTTCCGACTTCGAAACCTGTCAAAGCATCAGCTCGTGACCGGCACCATTCACCCCTATCGTGGTGAGTGGATTGAATTCGACGTTGAGCAGAAGCCTGGGAAGGACGTCACCGCTGGAACGCGAGTTGCACGCAAGCGACGACTTTCGTTGTTCGTGCTCATGCGAGCATTGGGCTTTGATGAGGAGAATGCGCCGGGGTTCCTTGAGAGCTTCGTGCAGCATTTCCACTTCCTCGAGGGCCAATGGGAGAAGGAGCGAGAGAATGCTCCAACCCAGGATGAGGCGCTCGTTGAGATCTACAAGCGAGCCCGTCCAGGTGAGCCGCCAACGCTTGACTCGGCACGCGCGTACTTCCGGAACGCGTTCTTTGAGAGCCGGCGCTACGACCTCAGCCGTGTCGGTCGTTACAAACTCAACCGAAAGCTCGGTCCAGAGATCGAGCGACTCGCAGAGCTCTTCCCGATCCTGAACGGACAGAACGCGCTCGGCGAGGATCTCCTCGATCGACCGGCCTCGGATCAACCAGTACTGAGCCGTTGCGAGGTTCTTGCGGCCTGTACCTATTTGCTGAACCTGGCTGCAGGTGAACCTGGCTATCGACTCGATGATCAGGACCACTTCGCGAACCGTCGTATCCGTTCTGTCGGAGAACTCATTCAGAACCAGGTGCGAATTGGCCTGTCGAGAATGGAGCGTGTTGTTCGAGAGCGAATGACCACGCAGGACGTTGAAGCCATCACGCCACAGACGTTGATCAACATTCGTCCGGTTGTCGCCGCGATCAAGGAGTTCTTCGGAACCTCGCAGCTGAGCCAGTTTATGGACCAGGTGAACCCGATTTCGGGACTCACCCACCGTCGACGTCTTTCTGCCTTGGGCCCCGGTGGTTTGAGCAGGGAGCGAGCGGGCTTTGAGGTTCGTGACGTTCACTTCAGTCACTACGGACGAATGTGCCCGATTGAAACGCCCGAAGGCCCCAACATTGGTCTGATCGGTGCGTTGGCAACATTCGCTCGAGTCAACGAATTCGGATTCATCGAGTCGCCGTACCGAAAAGTGATCAACGGTGTCGTGACCAACGACATTGTCTACCTCTCTGCTGATGAGGAAGAGGAGTACGTCGTAGCGCAGGCCAACGCGGCGCTCAATCCAGACGGTACCTTCAAGTCATCGCGCATTCTTGTTCGGCGATCACCGCAAGCTGCTTCGCTCTCGGACCTCAAGCTCCAGCTTGAACGCGATGTGTTCCTCGGAGCAACCACGGAAATCTCCTCGGTTCCGCCTGAAGAGATCCAGATGATGGACGTTTCGCCGCGACAAATTGTGTCTGTGGCAACAGCGTTGATTCCCTTCCTGGAGCACGACGATGCAAACCGCGCGCTGATGGGCGCGAACATGCAGCGACAGGCTGTTCCATTGGTGAAGGCTGAGGCGCCGTATATCGGCACGGGAATCGAATCGCGAGCCGCCCGAGATGCGGCCGACATGATTCTTGCCACCGATGATGGCATCGTCTTGGAAGTTGACGGACGCGGAATCACCGTTGATTACAAGAAGCAGGGTCGGGTGACGTACCGACTGCACAAGTTCGAGCGATCCAATCAGGACACCTGCATCAACCAAAAAGCCATCGTTGACGAGGGCCAGCAGATCTCGAAGGGCGACATCCTCGCCGAAGGCCCATCCACCGACAATGGTGAGCTGGCACTTGGAAAGAACCTCCTGATTGCCTTCATGCCGTGGGAGGGTTACAACTTCGAGGACGCGATCATCTTGTCGCAGCGTCTCGTTAAGGACGATGTTCTCACCTCGATCCACATCAAGGAACACGAGGTCGACGCTCGAGACACCAAGCTTGGGCCGGAAGAGATCACTCGTGATATTCCGAATCTCTCTGAGGAGATCCTGGCGGATCTCGATGAGCGAGGCATTATCCGAGTTGGCGCCGAGGTTGAACCGGGAGACGTGCTTGTCGGCAAGGTCACGCCCAAGGGC
>DORQ01000148.1:2289-3588 GCA_003514205.1 Acidimicrobiaceae bacterium | reverse complement strand
TCACGCCCAAGGGCGAGACCGAACTTACCCCAGAGGAACGACTCCTTCGGGCGATCTTCGGTGAGAAGGCTCGCGAGGTTCGCGATACCTCCCTCAAGGTCCCTCACGGCGAGGTCGGCAAGGTCATCGATGTCAAGGTGTTCAGCCGAGACGAAAGCCACGAGCTTGCCCCCGGTGTGAATCAGTTGGTCCGTGTGTACGTTGCGCAGAAGCGCAAGATCTCCGTCGGCGACAAGCTGGCGGGACGTCACGGCAACAAGGGTGTTATCTCCAAGATCCTCCCGATCGAAGACATGCCCCACCTCGTCGATGGCACTCCAGTCGATGTCGTGCTCAACCCTCTCGGTGTTCCTTCTCGTATGAACGTCGGCCAGGTGTTGGAAACCCACCTCGGGTACGCCGCCCGTTGGGGATGGGAGAGCAACGGGGAAATGATCGGCGAGGAGCCGATTCGTGGAACCGAGCGCAAGACCCGTCCGAAGACTCGGCCGTCCACGCTGGTTGCAACACCCGTGTTCGATGGTGCGAAGTGGGATGAAGTTGAGCTAGCTGGCAAGCACCCAACGATTCAGAAGATTCTCGAGAACATTCGTCCCGAGACTGCCGATGGCGATCGCATGATTGGCAACGACGGCAAGGTCACACTGATCAATGGCCGAACCGGCGAGACTTACGACAACCCGGTGACCGTTGGCTATGCCTACATCCTGAAGCTGGCCCACCTTGTCGATGACAAGATCCATGCTCGATCTACTGGTCCGTACTCCATGATCACCCAGCAGCCGCTAGGTGGTAAGGCTCAGTTCGGTGGGCAGAGGTTCGGCGAGATGGAGGTCTGGGCACTTGAGGCCTATGGCGCTGCGTATTGCCTGCAGGAGCTCCTGACGATCAAGTCCGACGATACGTTGGGCCGAGTCAAGGTGTATGAGGCCATCGTGAAGGGGGAAAACATCCCCGAACCTGGCATTCCAGAGAGCTTCAAAGTGCTCATCAAGGAAATGCAGGCACTGTGCCTCAACGTCGAGGTCCTTTCTAAGACCGGCGAAGAAATCCAAATGCGAGAGCTCGACGAGGATTTCTTCCGAGCCGCCGAGGAACTCGGTATTGACCTATCCCGTCCAGAACGTGGATCCGATGAAGAAGACGCCCGCCGCCAGGCGGAGAGGAGCTGAGTCCAGTGCTCGACGTCAACAAGTTTGGCCAGCTAAAGATCGGTCTTGCGACCGCTGACTCTATTCGGCAGTGGTCCAATGGCGAGGTCAAGAAGCCTGAGACCATTAACTACCGAACCTTGAAGCC
>DORQ01000148.1:1579-2130 GCA_003514205.1 Acidimicrobiaceae bacterium | reverse complement strand
GGTCCTACCAAGGACTGGGAGTGCTATTGCGGAAAGTACAAGCGAGTCCGCTTCCGTGGAATCATCTGCGAGCGCTGCGGCGTGGAAGTGACGCGCTCGAAGGTACGCCGAGAACGAATGGGCCACGTCGAACTCGCTGCGCCAGCTGTTCATATCTGGTATCTCCGTGGAACCCGTTCATGGCTCGCTTACCTGCTGATGGGCACAACTCCTAAAGAGGAACTCAAGGCCAAACAACTTGAGAAGGTGATCTACTTCGCAGCGAATCTCGTGTGCTGGGTGGACGAGGAACGTCGTCAGGCGGACCTTCCTTCCCTCGAAGCAGAGATGCTTGCAGAAAAAGACGAAATTGGTCAGGAACGCGACGTCGAACTCAACCGGCGACATGAGGAACTCGAAGCGGAACTTGCTCAGCTTGAAAAGGACGGAGCGAAGGATTCCGAAGTAGCTGCGCGCCGAAAGATTGCAGAGAAAGACCTCACCTACATTCGTGAACGATACGAAGGAGAGCTCGATCTCCTGGGCCGCGTATGGGATGAGTTCCGTGGTCT
>DORQ01000148.1:475-1350 GCA_003514205.1 Acidimicrobiaceae bacterium | reverse complement strand
CTGATCGATCGACTCGACCTCGACGACGAGGAAGTGAAGCTCCGAGCCAACATCGATCCACAAGATGGGCGTAAGCCGCTTTCCGCACAGCGAAAGCAAAAGGCGATTAAGCGTCTCAAGATCGTCTCGGACTTCAACCGTCGAGATGAAAATGGCAATCGAATCAACGACCCTCGCGCCATGATTCTCGACGCAGTTCCGGTGATCCCACCAGAACTGCGCCCCATGGTGCAGCTCGATGGCGGTCGCTTCGCAACCTCAGATCTCAACGATCTGTATCGCCGAGTGATCAACCGAAACAATCGTCTGAAGCGGCTTCTTGATCTCGGCGCACCCGAGATCATTGTCAACAACGAGAAGCGAATGCTGCAAGAGGCAGTTGACGCTCTCTTCGACAACGGTCGTCGCGGTCGGCCCGTAACTGGTCCGGGCAATAGACCGTTGAAGTCGTTGTCGGACATGTTGAAGGGTAAGCAGGGTCGGTTCCGTCAGAACCTTCTCGGCAAGCGCGTTGACTATTCAGGCCGATCCGTCATCGTTGTCGGGCCGACATTGAAGCTTCACCAGTGTGGCCTTCCCAAGTTGATGGCTCTGGAGCTGTTTAAGCCGTTCGTGATGAAGACCCTTGTGGATCGCGAACTTGCGCAGAACATCAAGTCTGCGAAGCGAATGGTCGAGCGTCGTCGCCCCGCAGTGTGGGATGTGCTTGAGGATGTCATCAAGGAACACCCTGTGCTCCTGAACCGGGCGCCAACGCTTCACCGCCTCGGTATCCAGGCGTTCGAGCCGGTGCTTGTTGAAGGCAAGGCCATCAATGTGCACCCCTTGGTCTGCACTGCGTTCAACGCTGACTTCGACGGCGACCAGATGGCCGT
>DORQ01000148.1:0-351 GCA_003514205.1 Acidimicrobiaceae bacterium | reverse complement strand
CGGCGACCAGATGGCCGTGCACCTTCCTCTATCTGCGGAGGCCCAGGCTGAGGCACGAGTGTTGATGCTCTCGTCAAACAACGTCCTGTCGCCGGCTCATGGTCGGCCTCTGGTCACACCAACGCAGGACATGATTATTGGCGCCTTCTACCTCACTGAGCTGGTGGATGGGGCTCAGGGTGCTGGCAAGGTGTTCCGCCGGATTGATCAGCTTGAACGAGCATATGAGGCAGGCGAGATCTCCCTGCATGCCGAGATTGAATACCGAACGCCACAGCTTCTTCGAAGCGATGAGTCCGGTGACAATGCCGTCTATGAAAAGACCACCTGCGGTCGTGTCTTCTTCAACCG
>DORQ01000358.1:7505-12208 GCA_003514205.1 Acidimicrobiaceae bacterium | reverse complement strand
TCCCCAGCACAATGGCGAGCCGGCCGGAAGCGCCGACACTGCCAGGGCTGGCGGCAGGGCTGGCGGCAGGGCCGGCGGCATCAGTGTTGGCGGCGGTTCTTGTCGAAGGCATCATCGGGAGTCGGCCGCTTCGAATCGGTGGATGGTGAGGAGATCGAGTTGCGAGGGAGATTGGATGGTCACCAGTCCGGTCGCAACCTCGTCCAGGTGAACCGTGACGAGTTCATCTGGTTCGAGGAGAGTGAGGTCGATGTCAACGGCGTGCTCAATGTTTGCGGCCTGGATACGAACCTGCTGGGTCCCTTCCAACGGCTCGGGTCCTAGCTGGTCAGGAACTGAGCGGAAGATAAAGCTGTAGAGCGCTGTTCCTGGGAGCTCGCAGGTGATCTGTGAGCCCGTGGCGGAGGATGCTGTTCTTGGGTTCGAAGAACCTCTGCCTGGTAGGAGTTCTATGCACCCGTTGGGCAGAACGGCTCCCGGGTGCAAGGAGGTGGTTCGCCGCAGGAGGGTCTCCACCCGATCAGCCATTGCTGGAGTAGTGAACGTTCGTTCGTACTGCGCGCGACCGATCGATCCGAGGTTGGCTCGCTCAGTCGGCGAGTCGATGAGGCTGAGCAGTGCAGTCTCTAGCTCATCAGCGGAGGCAGACACCAGGATGGCCGCCCCGGTTTCCCCGATGACCTCTGGCGCGGCGCCTTCGTTGAGCGCAAGGATCGGAAGGCTGCTTCTCATCGCCTCTAGATAGATCAAACCGAAACTCTCAAATCGGGACGGTGCCACAAAGATGTCCGCGGCTGCGTACTCGCTGGCAAGCGCTGCATCGTCGATCTCACCTCGGAAGTGCACCCTCTCAAACCACGGAGCTGCACTGTGCTCATCCTCGAATCGCCCCCGATAGGTCCCAGGTCCATCCGAAGCGATGTCGTCTCGCCCGACAAAGACCATCGTTGTGTGGGGGCGAGCGGCCAAGATTCTCGGCATCACTTGGAGGAGCAGATCGATGCCCTTGCGACGCTCGAATCGGCCGACGAACAGGATCCGAACGGCATCTGTGTCTGGGCGTGCAGGGTGATGATCGTTCTCACCAATTGCGTCCTCTGAGGGCAGGCTAAGGTCCGACACTCCGAGGTGAGCAATGACTGCTCGCTTCTCAGGGGGAGTAGTCCCTGAGGTTCTGGTGACCTCAGCCAGAATGTGTGAAGACAGCGCATGTAGTGCTGTTGAGTTACGAAGCTGCCAACGTTCCAGTTCTAAGACGGGCTCGCCAATTGCGGCCATGAACTCCTGGCTTTCCACCCAATCGGTTCTGGTCTGCAGGGAGATGCCCATCGTTGTCATCATTGCGGTCACCACGGGAACCGAGACGAAGCTGGCCACGGCGATTGCCTCGGTGTCCCAGAGCGGGGCGTACACGAGGTCCACCGGTCCGATCTCATCGATGCGTCGGACTTCATCGGCCACCGCAAGGGCATTGTGGCCGATGGCCTCGGGCATGTGTGGCAGTCGTGCTGGTGGGGTAGATGAGGAGGTCTTGGGAATTCGATGCACCCAGACCCCAGTCTCGAAATCCACCGTGGGAAACCCGGTGGAGCTTGACGTGATGATTCGCACATCGTGGCCACGTGCAGCGAGTTCCTGGGCAAGGTCGAGGCTGTAGCGGCCAACTCCGCCCGGGGTTTCTGGCGGAAGCGTTTGAGATACGAGCACGACGCGTAACGGCCGTTCTTGGGCAATGGTTGGGAACGGCCGAAAGCCCTCTCGTTGTTTGTCGGGCAATTCTGCAAAGAGCGCAATGCGGCCTCGAAAGCCAGCAGCGAAGCCTTCTGCCCAGGCTTGTTCGATGACCTCAAGAGCCGGCCAGTATTGCTCCTCGCTGATCGCGTCGACATTCAGGTTGTGGGCGAGATCTGCCCGCCGCGCGTCGCCAAACTCAGCGAGACCTCGCAGGATTTCCTCCATGCTGAGGTGCTCCCGGGCATTGACGAGGGAGAAGTACACAGCGTTCTTGATGATCGGCCGATTGTTGAGCACCACCTTGTGCTGGTCGCGGACATCGGAGGGAAGAAACTTGTGATGGACAGGTGCGCCATCAAGCTGAACCAGGCGGTAGCCAGCATCGACGAGTCGGATGCACACGTCTGTCTCGTCCAAGTAGTAGTCGTACTCCTCGTCGAATCCGCCGACCTCCACGAGTGCGGAACGTCTGAAGCTCGAATTGCAGCCAAGTAGTGAGGGGTAGTGAAACGTGCCAGGGGCACACAGGTCGTCGAAGGGTTGGGTGAGCGAGTAGCTGGCTCGACCCAACCGATCGCAACAGATGAACTTTGCTTGATAGTCGTAGCCCGTGTGGTCGTGAACGACTCCGCCGACGCCCGCCACCGATGGATCTGCATACGGAACAACGAGCTCCTCCAGCCAAAAAGGCTCTGGTACCCCGTCGTCGTCGATGAAGACAACGATCTCGCCCGCCGTGGCTTGAATCCCGATGTTTCTCGACATTGACAGATTGGCGAGGGGGCATGTGCGGGCCTTGACCAGATCACCAAACTCATGGATAACGGCCTCGGTGTGATCAGTGCTCGGTCCGTTGACGACTACGACCTCGAAGTTGTCGTAGCGCTGATGTGCGAGGGCGTTCAGTAGGTCCCGAAGTGCCTCAGCCCGGTTGAGCGTGTTGACAACAATGGAAACGCTCGGGTTCATGAGCTCGTGCTCGTTGAGGCTTTCTTCGCGGCGATCTGGAACTCCAAGCATTGGCCGTTTGGCCGCGCCGCTGCCTCCACCTCGACCTCGATGAATCCGCCGCGTCGAAGCAGTTCCGTCATGGAATCGGTGCTGTAAAAGCTGTAGTGAAAGTCGCCCTCATACTCCTGGCCGCCATAGGTGACTTCCTTGAGCACATCAAAGGAGGTATCCCCTCTGGCGTAGCTTTCGAGCATGGCGGCGCCATCAGGCATGATCGCCCGGAAGGTGCCGCCCGGCTGGAGGAGCGAGGACCAATACGGAATCAGCCGTCGTTCAAGATCCTGCTGCGGAAAGTGCTCAAGCACATGAGCGCTGTGAATCTCAGCGACTGTGCCAGGCTCGAATGGCAGTTCGTCGACTGTTGCCACGATGTCCACCCCGGGAAGGGCGCGCATGTCGACGTTGAGGTAGTCCTCAAGAAGGACGTGACCGCACCCAATGTTGAGTCTGATCTGCCCAGTGGCCGATTGGGCCTCGAGTCGTGCAGGGTTCTCGATGCTCGCGACCACCGGGGCAGTGTTGGTAGCACTAGTGGAGGTGGATGCGCCTTGGTGGTAACGGAGCTCATACAACAGCTCGGCACGAGCTGATTCAAGCCGGCTCCAGAGCTCTTGAACCTGGCGTTTCTGGTCCTCGAGCGTCGTATGGATCGCTGCCATTTGTGGCCCGTCGTCGAGTTTGCTGGCCAGCTCGTTGAGCTGCCGTTGAAATCGCCGCTGCTGGCCGGCATGAGTGCTGATCACGTTCAGCACGGCAGGCATTGAGTCGTCGATTTGTTGATGACGTGCGGCATGCTCCGGACCGAGAAAGGCCTGAAGCTCTTGGACTGCTTTGGTGAGATCGTGCAGTGCGAGGTCGTGATGGGCCAAGCGCTGATCCAACCCGTTGGCTGAGGACCCTCGAAGGGCAGCAACTGAGCGGTTCTTGATTTTTGACGCTAATGCTCGGGGTTTCATTCCGAATCAATCCCTTCGAGAAACTGGTCGATTCCTCTCGATAGTGAGGCGTTGAACTCCGCATATTCCGATTCGGTTCGTTCCCGCCACGGCGTGGTGTCCACGAAGAAGTGACGCTTGTCTGGTTGAGCCCGGAGGGTGTTCTGGCGATCGACGGCCTCAGCAACGGTTGACATCACCCGTCCAGGCTGCCCATAGGCGACTGCATCGGCAGGGATGTCACTATTCACCAGTGTGCACGCACCAACCAGCGCACGAGGCCCGATCGTCACCCCGCACAGGATTGTTGAGTTCGCACCGATGTAGGCCCGCTCTCCAATATTGACCTCACCGAACTTCATGGCCGCTCCGATGACGTTGTTGAGCGAGGAATCATGCAGGAGAATTGTGGTCCCCTGGGACAGGACAGCTCCATCGCCGATCGAGAGAAGCTGGGCGAAGTCCTTTTCGATGTACACAGTCGGCCCGAAGTAGACCCCTTCGCCGATCCGGGCTCCGAGTGCTCGGAGTTCAACGATTCGCTCATCATCGAGCATGAGTCCTCCTAGGTTGTTGACTCATCGGGCCTGATGCGCCATGACCCTGGGATCTCTACGAGTCCGACACCCGAGCGAATCGACCCTCGTCTCACTAGGAGGCGTGTGTCGCGATCTCTTCGGTCGAAGATGTGTTGGATGTGTTTGTCGGCGATCGCTGCGCTGACTTCGTAGTTCCCTGCAATCAAGGGAAGCTCATCGATCTCGAACACTGCCTCACCAGAACCCTTTTGGATATCCACACGTGGAAGCCCCGCGATCTGGGTGTGGGTTCCGCACACGTGAGCGCCATTCTCGGCGTGGATTCCGTAGCCGAAGGCGATGTCGTGGAGATCGCGGTGTGCTTTGTAACGGATCACTACTTGGATCGCTCGGCCGTGCTCGGCTGTTTGGGTGGTAGTGCCGTCAGAATCGCGCAACTCAACCCGAGTGATCTCTATGTCGCGGTTCGTTGTCCGCCCAGGTG
>DORQ01000358.1:824-7293 GCA_003514205.1 Acidimicrobiaceae bacterium | reverse complement strand
GCGGGGCCAGCCATTTGGAGCTTGCCGTGATCGAGCCACGCGGCGCCGTCGCACATCGTTTCCACCGTGCCCATCCCATGGGTGACCACAACGATGGTGACACCGTCTCGGCGCAGTCCGTAGAGGTGGTCGAAGCATTTGCGTTGAAACTGTTCATCACCGACAGCGATGACCTCATCGATGATCAGAATCTCTGGTTTGACGTGCACTGCCACTGAGAAGCCGAGGCGGACGTACATGCCGCTTGAATAGACCTTGACCGGGGAGTCAATGAACTGTTCGACTCCTGCGAATTCGACGATCTCGTCAAACTTCTGGTCGATCTCTTTCTTGGTGAGTCCAAGAATTGTGGCGTTGAGATAGACGTTCTCGCGCCCGGAGAGATCCGGGTGAAACCCTGCGCCAAGTTCGAGGAGCGTGGAAATACGTCCCTTGACTCTCACCTGGCCGCGGTCTGGCCGGTAGATGCCAGCGATGCAGCGAAGCAGGGTCGACTTTCCCGACCCGTTATGGCCCACGAGTGCGTACATCGACCCGTCAGGAATCTCGAGCGACACATCGTCGAGGGCCCAGAAGTGATTCGTCGACCGATCGCGTCCTCGGCGCGTCACAAGTTCTTTGAGTGAGCTCGCCCGGTCTTTCTGCAGTCGAAATTCCTTCGATACATGCTCGACAATGATCTCGTGGGCCATGTCAGATTTCCTCGATGAACCGGGGGGCGTTGCGGCCGAAGAAGATCCAGCCGATCGTGATGGTCACAGCTGGCGCGATCACCATAATGAGCCAGCTCATGGCAGTGGGCGGCTCAAGAAGATACAGGGACTTTCGCAAAGCGGCGACGTAGTGAGTGAGGGGATTGAGTCGGAGAAAGAGGCCCGCCAGGGGATGTTCGTCCACAATCGCCTCTGAATAGACAATCGGCGTTGCGTAAAAAAGCAGCTGCAAGCCCAGGGCGGTGAGATACGCAACATCGCGGTAGCGAACATTGAGCAGGCTGACAACAAGGCCAATTCCGAACGCGTACAGGGTGAGTGAGGCCAGGATGGGTAGCGCCAGGAGTGTGGTCCAGCTGAGGTTGCCGACCACGATCATGAAGGTGACCAGGATGGCGGCCTCGAGCAGCGTTTGGGTGATCACGGTAAGTGCCCCAGCCACTACTGGGCATTCCGGAGGGAAGTAGGTTCGCGTCAGCAGCCCGCCCGAAGCCAGAAAGGACTGCAGAGCTGTGTTGATTCCGCCAGCGAAGGTGTTCCAGCCGATCAGCGCAGTGAAGAGGTACAACGCAAATGCGTCGGTATGGCCGTTTCCAGCGAGCGGCGCCTTCCCGTTGAGGAATACGCCGAAGACCACGCTATAGATGGCAAGGGTCGTGGCCGGATTGATGAGTGACCACAACCACCCGAGAAAACTCTTCTTGTAGCGGGAACGAAGATCTCTCGCTGCGAGATTTCGGATGAGGGTTCGGTAGGCCCAAACTTGCGATGGTGCTGTCATATGTCGAGGGCGCCAAGGCAACGGGGGACCTGACGGGAGGATGAGCCTATCATCGCCCGTGGATTTCATTGAGCCGCTGGGCGATCCTGATCCCAACGGCGCGTGCTGTGAAGCGCTCCAGCATTGCTTTGCCGTTCAATTCCAAGGAGCTTGCCAGCTCGGGCTGAGACTTGAGTTGGCGCATCAGGAACGCCGCGTGGTTGATGTCGGGCTCCGCCCAATGACCAGTCGGCGGGTAATACGAGCCAGGCCCAATCTCGACCAGGTCGAAGTCAACGAGTAGACCCGAGTCTGCATTCATGAAGTCGAGGTTGCCGGAGTACCCAGTTGCGATCACCGGAGTGCCATTGGCCATCGCTTCAGCCATGGTGAGGCCCAGTCCTTCAGAGCGGTGCAATGACAAATAGCAATCCGCAGCTGCCACCAGCAAGAGCCTGTCCTGGCTGCTCAGATACTCGTTGCTGAAACTGATATCGGTGCGGCCTCCCGCGGCGAAGGCAATTTCCTCGAACTGCTGGCGATGTCGCTCTGCGTTGATGGACTTCATGATCAATCTCGCCCCGTCTGACTCCTCAAACGCAGCACGGAACGCCTTGATTGCTCCGAGCGGGTTCTTCCGCTTCGGGATGGACAAGAAGTCGTAGGAGAACAGAAAAGTGAAACGATCATCAAGTCCCAATCGGGCTCGATCCGCGGCTGTCGGTACTACCTGTTCGAACTCCAATGGAGTGGGGATCAGGGTCGTGGGGAGGGATGTGGTTGTGTGCCATATCTCATCGAGGTACGCCGTGGGCGACCAGATCTCATCGACCAGGGAGATGCCGTGGCGATGGCTTGGCGGCAACGCATCGGTCTCCCAAAACCAGTAGCCGATGTTGTAGCGGTGTTCGAAAAGGCCCGGACCAATATCTTCGACGACCACAGGCATCTGGTCGGGCGCCACCACGAACAGGTTTGTTCCATACAGCCCAGTTGGCGTGGTTGGCGCACTCCGTTGGCGGCTCGCCGTCCGGGTGAGATTCACTGGAACCCAGGGAATGCCCTGTGCGTCGAGCGCCTGGGAGAGCCGACGAGCAGCGACGCCTAAGCCACTTTCACCAGAGTGATAGCCCACCAGGTTGACGCCGTTGCCCTCAAGAGAGGTGAACGTGAACGAGGCGCGCGTAGAGATCGGTCGCGGGGCATCTGGAAGTGCGGCCTGGTCGATCTCGTGTTCTGCAAGTCCCTCGGTCCAGAGCCAGCGAATGAACCCCTGCCGGTCGCCGCCGCGAACTGCGCTGAAGTGTGATTGGAGATCGGGTCGCTTCGCCCACACGATGTCTGCCGCTCGACTGATTCCAGTGGGGCTGTCGAGCGGGGGTTCTCGCAGCCAGTTGAGGTAGTGCTCGACCGTCTCAGGCCGCCACGGCACGGGGAGCACCTCGTCGTGGGTGAGCAGCGAACGAGTCTGTTGGAAGAGTGCGCGCTCCGCTGGAGCGAGGTCGAGTCGACTGAGCAGCGATGTCGAACGCGGGTTTCCACCGGCTGTGGCACACTCAATTTCATAGGCGGCGAGCAGCTTGCGAAGCTCGGGCGACTGGCTCACCAGCAATCTGGGGGCTCCGCCCTCGGGCGCAAACCAAAATGGTGCGTTCGGATCGAAGCACTCCATGTGAATGAGCCCGGCTGGTTCTCCTTGGACGTCAAATCCTGTGTCGGTGCTGGCCAGGTTGAGACAGTCGGCATTTCTTGGGCTGAAACGGACTGATGGAGCTAGGAGCGCCGACTGCACTGAGCCAATGACACTTGATGAACTCCAGGGACTGATGCATTGGTGAATCTCGGGCAGTCCTATCTCATGCAGCAGGTCATCCAGCCACCAATTGACGAGTCTGAGTGCGCCCGTCCGGAAAAGAACGAAGTTGGGAATCCACCCCGCTGCGCCGACGGTCTCCCCCGCCGCGTCGACGGTTTCGGGTGATGGGCTCGCCACTCGAACGGGGGCAAGGCTGATTGGTGAAGGATCCTGCGCGTCTGCGAGGTAGTCGAGGTTCCTGAGGAACCACGCGCTCTTGTCGACGACCAAGAGCGGGCGATCATCTCCGCTTTGTAGGAGCTCGCGGGCAGTCGCGAGCAGCGCCGCATATCGAGCGATCTCGAGTCCCTGGAGCGCCAAGATCTCTTCGTAACGAAGCTCACCAAAGTGAAGGTCGATGGCTCGATGCACCTCGCCGGACCCGAGCTCTGTGGGGAGCTGGGCTAATGGATCGCAGATCAGCACGTGAATCTCAGCCCCGGGATGTTGGGCACGCGCGGAGTTTCTCGCAACCAGCGCCACAGGTTCATCAGGGTCGTCACAAACTATGAGCAGGCGCATACAGCGATTCTTGCCGCTCGGGGGCCTAACATCGAGCATTGGAGCACAACCAAGGAGTGATCAGTGGCCGAGGCGGGAGAAGTTGCAAGGCGGTTGGCGCTGCGGCTGGGCCTTGCGCCAAGGAGCGGTGGGCCTGGTCGAAGCCTAAGGTCGCCAATGTCCACGATTGATCACCTTCGTCAGCAGGGCATGGAGATCTCCCAGCTTCGTGCCGAGGTCGCTGAACTTGCAGCGACGGTGGATCGTCTACATCGCACGATGGTCGAAGCGGACCCTCAGATGGCGCTCGATGTGGTGAACGCCGTGCGAGCAGACGTGGCAGCGCTAGCTGTTTCCTTGCAACGCGACACACTCGCTCGAGCTGCAGAGTCTTCGGTCGAGCGCCAGTAGCCGCCTACCAGGACCGCCGAGGACCGCAGAGGACAGCGGCTTCAGTCGTAGGCCCTCGATGGATACGCAATGGGTTCCGGGTACGAGTCCAGTCCACCAACGTGTTTGGGGTTGTAGTACGGGTCGCGCCGAAGTTGCGGTAGCCATCTCCCTTGTATGGCTGCCGTTTCGGCGGGTGTGACTGAAGGGTCTCGCGTGACCGATTCGAAGTGATAGAGCTGGGCGTGCGGAGTCACAATGATGCGATAGCCCGCAGAGCGGACCTTGCAGCAGAAGTCGACGTCGTTGTAGTTGTTTGCGAACAGTGGCGAGAATCCGCCGACCTCGTCGAACACGTCACGCCGCACCATCATCGCCGCAGCGGTCACCCCAGCGACTTCACGATCGAGCCAGAGTGCCATTCGGTTCTTGTCACTCTTTGGATTCTGGCCAAACATCAGGTGGCCGGCTGCACCGTTGAGGTGAACGTGACCACCGTGTTGAAGCCGGCCATCTTCGAAGAGCAGGTGCGCGCCCGCAGCGCCGACGTCAGATTCTTGGAGGAAGCCCAGCAGCGTCTCAACCCAGTCCGGCGTGATCACCTCGATGTCGTCGTTCAGGAACACCAACCGTTCGCCCCGGGCATACGCCGCGCCGAGGTTGCATTTCGCCGAGAAGTCGAATGGCTTCTCCCACTCAAGGAGCCGCAGTCTGTCTCCCGCGACTTCTCGAAGGTTCATGAGTACCGCAGTCGGTGTGTGGCTGTCGAAGACGACAATAACTTCGAGGTTCTCATAGGTGCAGCGTTCGAGCACTGACCGGACGGCCGCCTCAACCATCACTCGCTCCTGCCCGCCCACGATGCCGCGAGAGCCACAGGTGGGGATCACGATGCTCACCAGTGGGGACTCAACCAGATGCCTCTTGACCCGGAAGTGTCCGCGACGTTCTAGCTCAACGACCTCGCCGTGGATTCCGATTCGCTCACAGTGCTCCTGGAGCGCTTTGCGCGCTGAGTCATAGGCGTACGGCTTCACATGGTCGCCTGCGAGTACCGAGGTTTCGCCGATGCGCCAGTGATACAGGACTCGCGAGATATGGGTGATCCTGCGAGCTCGCTCGGTGATTCTCAGGACGAGATCCCAATCCTGGGAACCGTCGAAGCCCTCTCGAAACCCGCCGACCTCGTCGAAGAGTGACCTGCGAAATGCCGACAAGTGACAGGTATACATCTGTCCCCGGAATCGTTCGGGGGACCAGTCAGGCTTGAAGAATGGGGAGACTCTTTTCCCCGCTTCGTTGATCAAATCCTCGTCGGTGTACACATAGTCGACGTCGTCGAACTCGTTGAAGGCTCGAGCGATTTCCTTGAGAGCACTCGGGTGGAGGAGATCATCGTGGTCGAGCAGCGCAATGATCCCGCCCGTGGCCATGGCGGCACAATCTTGAGACGCGGCGACGATTCCGCCATTCGTTTCACGTCGCTGAATGAAGATTCGAGGATCAGTTGTGGCGAGTTGTTGAAGCTGCGCCCACACAGACTCGTTGGGGGAGCAATCATCGACCAAGCAGAGCTGCCAGCGTTGATAGGACTGCTGCAGTACTGACTCGACTGCCTCAGCGAGCACCCCAGGCTCGGTGTTGTAGACCGGCGTGAGGATCGAGATGAGCGGGTTCGTGTGCATGCGAGCGTCAGGTCCTAGGAATTGATGGGGAGGAGGGCGAAGAGGAGCCAGGGGATGGCCGGGCGCCTTCGGGTGTTGTCAGAGGGGGAGCGGATGCTGCCAGATCGCTAGTTGCGGTGTCGGTGTCGGTGTAGGCGTCGGTGGCCACGGTGTCGTGGGTCGCAATGGGGGTGGTCGCCCTGCGTCGAAGTATCTGAGCGACGTGAACCGCAGTATCTCGCCAGTTCGGCGGAGAGAATGTTGCCACTCGCGATTGCCAGCCAAGGTGGTAGGGGGCGTCGGTGAGGTGACGTCTGAGGAGTTCACCCAAGCCAGCAGCGTCGGAAGGGTTGAAGTACTCGACGAACTCGCCGCCGGCCTCGGGGAGCGCTCCGCCATTGCTGCTGATGACCACACAACCGTGTTGCAGCGCCTCGATCACGGGCAACCCGTACCCTTCAGTGATAGAGGGGGTGACCACCAGGAATGCCATCTCGTAGAGCTCGGACAGTTGCTCGTCCGTTGCGTTGTCGATCCAGCGCACGCGTTGCGAGGGTCCGCGGAGCTGATTCAGGACCTCATCGTT
>DORQ01000358.1:0-566 GCA_003514205.1 Acidimicrobiaceae bacterium | reverse complement strand
ACCGCATGATTCTTGCGAGGTTCCACAGTTCCGACAACCAGAAGCGTTCGGCGAACTCCGCTGCTGCTGCGATCGGCGGTACCGGTCTGCGCCAGCGCGTCTGCCCCGAGCGGGACCACGGTTCCCGCGGGCTGCGCCCTGTCGTGCTCCTCGCAATATGAGCGGAGATCCTCCAATGTCGACGCTGAATTGCAGATGAACCAGGAACCGGCGTCGAGGTGGGCATGGAGATGCTCAGTGGACACTGAAACGAGTTGGGGAATGAACCACTCCGGATGCCGTTGGGGGATCAAGTCGTGGAGAAAGCACACAGTCCGGACGCCATTGGCCACCAGCCTGGGAAGCAGTGTTGCCCGCTCGGCGGTGGTCGTATTCCAGGAGGCGTCAACGTCGAAGAACACTGAAGGGCCGGGGACAGGATCGATGGCGAGGGCCTGGTGGTGTTGTGGTTCGTTGTGCCGGGCCCGCCAGGTGCGAGCCGCAAGGAGTTGTTGATGGGCGGATCTGGGAGCTCGTTGCCAACCTGCCTTGGCAGCTCGCAGTGCAACGCGAACGGCGAGCGGTCG
>DORQ01000202.1:9286-9613 GCA_003514205.1 Acidimicrobiaceae bacterium | reverse complement strand
CACAGTTGCCTTGAGCGAAGTGATTTCTGCTGAGGTTGCGGCAGGCCGCCAGCCAGCGGAGGTCGATGCAATGGCTACCGCTGGCGTTCTAGTCTCGATGCTCGCCCATGTGGCCTCTCACCGTTATGGGTTTGAGTTCTACGGGATTCATACCGATGCTCTCCGCACTTCAATGGCGAGGATCGTGTACACCTCGGTGACAGGTCAGCGGCCACCGAAAGCATCTAGCTAAGAGCTGACCAGCGCTACACCACCGTCAGTGTGACGGTCGTTGATGCAGGGGAGATGCGGCTTCCCTTGTCCACGGCGCGCACTTGGTAGCGGTGT
>DORQ01000202.1:0-9042 GCA_003514205.1 Acidimicrobiaceae bacterium | reverse complement strand
TGGGTCTGGGAGGTCGGTGCTTGCTGACCAGTTGACGTTGACGGCGGTTCCGGCCTGCACCGCAGTCACAGCGCTCGGCACCGTCGGCGCAAGGGTGTCAACCACCGCGTTGGGGTCAGTCACTGTGAGCGTGACCGTCGTGGATGCAGGAGAGATGCGGCTTCCCTTGTCGACGGCGCGCACTTGGTAGCGGTGTTTGCCTGGGGTGACGGTGGTGTCGGTGTAGGTGAGGGTGCCGGCGGGTACGAACCATTGTGTGGTGTAGTCGCGGATGACGTAGTACCCGGAGACGCCGACGCCGCCTGGGTCTGGGAGGTCGGTGCTTGCAGTCCAATTGATGGTGACAGCGGTTCCGGCCTGGACTGCCGTGACTCCTCCAGGCACCGTTGGGGCCAACGTGTCCACGATTGGTGGAGCCACTGAAACACCCGCCACCTGAACCTCAGCGAGAGCGAGCGCGTTGGTTCCGTTCTGGCGGACCATGACGTAGCGACCCGCAGTCCCAGCGGGGAGCGGGAGAGTGGTCTGTGGGTTGGCTCCGGCCTGCTGGTAGCTCGACCACACGCCCGGCTGAGCGGCCATTTGGGTTGCGGTCAGTCGAGTGTCGAGCGGTGCACCAGAAATGAACACCCAATAGTCCGCTGACTGGTCGAAGGCGCCATCGGTGCGTCCGAAGACTGTGACCGATTCCAAAGGGGTGCTCTCGAGGAGGTCCACCTGCCACCATGACTGGGGGGACAGTCTGGCGATTGCCATTGAGCCCGCCCAAGGATTTCCATCGGTGTTGCCGTCTACGGCACGCCAGGATTCGAAGGAAGCCGCATGCAGCCCCGAGGTTGCAGTTGGCTTGCCAAGGGCGAGGTTCGTCGTAGCAGCGGGGGCGGTGCCATTGGCAGCAACCATCACCGTGACGGTCTTCTTGACCCAGTTGCCGCTCGGATCGGAGACTTTCAGAATGTAGGCGTGTGGGCCCGCTGTGAGCCCTTGGTCAACGAGATTGCCGGTGGCCGACTTTCTCCAGAAGGTTGAAGCCATGACCTGGCGAGTCAATGGCGTTGTCAATCCGTCCCTGAAGATCTCATAGGTCAGGCTTTCGCTGTCCCGGTCCCATGCGGCGTTCCACTGCACAAGCGCAGCACCTGGGGCAACATCAGGGGTGATGATTGGTGGTTCAACCGATGCATACACCGGTCCGCTCGTGTTTGAGATTGCCGGCACCGCGAAGCGAACGAGACCTTGCTGTGTTTTGTAGTTTGCTTGGACGAACTCGCCGCCAAGTGCAAGGTAAGTGCCAGCGGTGTTTGAGGTGATCGACCACGCGGCTTGGGCTGCGCCACTGATACCAACCGTCCCAGCAGGCATCTCCGCTAGGGAACGCTGAGCCCCAGTGATGGACGGAAACCAATTCAACAGCGAGGCGGAGGGTGTACCAGCGAAGTTCCACGAAGGTGCGTAGCCGCTCGGCAGGTTCACCCCGGTTGCGAAGGTGGATTCGGCGAGGGCGTCATGCCAGCGCATGCCTGGCAGCGAATTGTCATTATGCGCCCCAATCGCCGTGCAGTCATGGTTGTGACCCACGCTGTAGAGCGCACCGTTGACCGGAAGCGTGTCGTAGGTGTCACCCAGGCAGGCGTTGAGCCACACGATTGAACCATCAGCAGGGTCGAGAGCAAACCGCCCTTCAAAGTTGCCCATTGTGACGCTGGGGGTTGAGCCGCCGCCGTAGATGAGCACTCCATCGGTGGAGAGCCCCATGATGGATGCTGGCCCGCTGTTCTTGATACTTGAGTTGGCAAGCCACGTGAGGGTTGCTCCGGTTGCTGCATCGACAGCGCCCATTCCCTTTGCTTCGGTCCCGTTGATGGAGTTGAAATGCCCACCCACGATGAGTTTGGACATGTCGGGGGAGAGAACCAGCGAGAGAACAGATCCGCCCGAAGCAGTTGGTGCCCAGGACGAGAGGCTTCCCTCGGGTGTGAACGCAGCAAGGTTCGTGCGGGCGATATCAGAGCCGCCCACCACCCCTGCTGAAGCAAGTGAGCCGCCGACATACACCATGGTCTGAGTCGCCACGATTGCAGTCACCGTCGAGCCAGTCTTGACCGCAAAGTTCTGCACAAGTGACCCGTCGCTCGTGTTGAACGCTGCAAGGTGGCCACGAGGCACACCGTCTACTTCGGAGAAGTCTCCGCCGACATAGATTCGAGTGCCATCGGGGGAAGCAGCGATTGAACGACCTGCGCCATTGAGTGTGTGGTTGAACGAGGCGATTCGTTCACCTGTAGTGATATCGAACGCAACGATGTTTCCCGCGGGGCTCAGTTGCGTGTTGGGCGCGGCTCCCGCAGGACGGGAATGGCTGAAGTTGCCAGTGGCATACACAGTGTTACCGACAGTCACCTGAGCCCAAACGATGCCGTTGACCTGCATCGTTGGAAGTGGTGTTGCGCCGAATGTCGCCGGCAGGCCTGTGGTTGGTGCTGGCGAGGTGTCAGCAATCGCCGACCCGTCGGTTGCGGCGAGCAGTGATGCAAGTATGGCGCTCACACCCAAGACGGCGAACGCGGCTGATCGCAATCTTGCGGTAGGCCGAATGCGATGTTCGGCTAGCAGCTTGGACCCACGTGAAATCGTCATATTCGATGGACGGTACTGATCGCGGATCTCCTCGAACATGGGTCCTTGTCGGCGCGAGCCGGTCGTGCGGCCTATACCCACCTCACGTAGCGAGGCGCCATGACCGCGCTCCGCTGGAGGTGCTCGGAGGTAGACCCCAGTCGAGCAGTCGCGGCAGTTCGCTGCCGGGAGGTTGAGCGAGCCGGAGTACGATTCCTCGATGGCTCATGACGATCTCGCTGACTTTGACGTCGAGCGGTTCACCCACGAGAAGTCCACTCGAACCATCTATCGATCGGGCACCGGCCCCGCGGTGATCGTCATGGCTGAAATGCCAGGTATGACTCCCAAGGTGATGGCCTTCGCGAGGCGAGTGCGTGACAACGGATTCACCGTGATACTTCCGCATCTCTTTGGGGTTCCCGGTCGCGATTCCAATCCAGAGGTTCGAGGGATTCGGGGAGCGCTGCAGGACATGGCGAGTTCGCTCATACCGGCATGTATCGACCGTGAGTTTGCGGTGTTCGCGCTTGGCAAGACCTCGCCTGCAGTGGTGTGGCTTCGCGCACTGGCGGCGGCCGAGCACACCAGATGCGGTGGACCCGGTGTCGGCGCAGTCGGGATGTGTTTCACCGGGGGGTTCGCCCTTGCAATGGCCACCGAGCCCGAGATGCTTGCACCGGTTCTCTCTCAGCCCTCATTGCCGCTCGCTCTCAGGCCGTGTGATCGCTCAGCGTTGGATATCTCCGATGGAGACTTGGCAACGGTCAAGGCGCGCTGCGCGAAGGAGGACCTCCAAGTGATTGGACTCCGCTTCAAGGGAGATCATTTCGTGCCCGCTCAACGCTTCGAGCGGCTTCGTCAGGAGCTTGGAGACTCCTTCATTGGCATCGAGCTCGAGGACGCTGACGCCTACAACCCTGGTCCAATGTGGCCGCACTCGGTGCTGACTGAGAACCTCAAAGACGAGCCCGGTGAACCAACTCGCGACGCGCTTGAGCAAGTGATTGATTTGTTTCGACGAAAGCTGCTTGTCTCCTCGTGAAGGTATCGATTACTGCGCCGACCGATGACCCCACCCGGACGGGACCGCTCTTTGCTGAGCTCGAGTCAGTTGGCTATGACCGAGCGTTCACCTTCGAGGCGAAACACGATCCATTCCTTCCGTGCGCAGTCGCTGCCCAGCACACCAAGGAAATTGAATTGGGGACCGCGATTGCTATTGGTTTCGCTCGAACCCCGATGACGCTTGCGAATCTTGGCTGGGACTTGCAGGCGATCACTGAGGGAAGATTCGCCTTGGGGATTGGAACTCAGATCGCGCCCCACATCACGCAACGCTTCTCGATGCCGTGGTCGAATCCTGTTGGACGGCTGCGTGAAATGGTGGTGGCGATCAGGGCCATCTGGGAGTGTTGGCAGAACGACACACCGCTTGATCATCGCGGTGAGCACTACACCCATACTCGGATGGTTCCCGCGTTTAACCCGGGTCCACTTGACTTCCCCAGGCCACCGATCTTGACAGCAGGTTTTGGGCCGGCGATGACGGCGATTGCGGGTGAGGTGGCCGACGGGTTTCTAGTTCACCCGCTGAATACGCGCCGGTCCCTGCTCGAAGTCACGTTGCCTGCGTTGCAGGCCGGATGTGACCGAGTTGGTCGGGACCTCGGCGAGGTTGAAATCACGGCTGTGACGATTGTGGTGACTGGGTCAACAGAGGAACAGTTCTTGCGGTCGCGGGAAGCAGTACGCCAACAACTTGCGTTTTACGGAACGACCCCTGCATATGCACCTGTTTTTGAACTCTCCGGACGAGGTGATCTGCATCCAGAACTCAAACGTCGCGCGGCGCTTGGCGAGTGGGAACAGATGTCGGCGCTGATCGACGACGAGTTCCTTGAGGAGGTGGCAGTGGTGGGGGAGCCGGCCCAGATCGCGTCCCAACTCCGGGACCGTCTCGCTGGAATCACCAACTCGGTCAGCCTGGTGAACAATCGGGCTCCGGACCCGGAACACTTTGCGTCGATTGTCGCTGATCTTCACACTGGCTAACTCAGCCGCGTTGGTGATTGTGGGCAGCGGGTTCTAGAATCTGACGGACCGTCAGATTCCGGAAAGAGTGGCGTTATGGATTTCGAGTTCTCCCCTGAACAGCAGGCCTTCAACGCCGAAGTGATTGCGTTTTGTGACGAACGCGACGACATCGACATCTTCGATGTAACGCGGGAGAACATGGCTCAGATTGTCGACACTCCCAAGCGACGGGGGTTCATGAAGGAACTCGGCCACAAGGGCTGGCTGGGGATGACCTGGCCAAAAGAGCACGGCGGTAGTGAAGGTGAGGGTGTCTACGAGTACATCCTCAACGAGGAACTCGCCGGTCGCGGTGGCCCTCAAATTGGCAAGGGCGTCGGCATCATTGGCAAGACGATCATCGCTCACGGATCTGATTTCTTGAAGGAGAAGTTCCTTCCGATGATCCTTGAGAACGATGTGGAATTCGCCGTTGGATATTCGGAACCAGACGCAGGCTCCGATGCTGCGTCGATGCGCCTGAAAGGCGTGAAGCACACCAACGATGACGGTGTGAGCGGTTGGCTTCTCAATGGTCAAAAGACGTGGACCACCTCGGCGCACTTCGCTGAGTGGTACTGGTGCGGAGTGCGTACCGATCCCGACAACAAGCACATGGGAATTACCTTGATGCTCATCCCGATGGACCACCCCGGTATCACCATCAATGGGATCTGGACCATGGGCGATGAGCGCACCAATGAGGTGTGGCTCGACAACGTGTTCGTGCCCGATGAATACGTGGTTGGCGAGGTGAACCACGGCTTTCGCTACATCTCCCAAGCGCTCGACCTTGAACGCTTCACCATGTTCACCTTCGCTCCCATCAACCAGCGGTTGGAGGTGCTCACTGAGTACGTCCAGGAAACCACACGCGACGGCGCACCGCTGAAGGAAGACCCCATCGTTCGCTCGAAGATGGCCAACCTTCACACCGAAGCTGAGGTGGCTCGTGTCATGGGCCTAAAGTTCGTGGCTGAGGCAGTCAAGGTGGAACACAAGGCACGAGCGGGCGAACCATTTCAGCCCCCCACCGTTCCCGCCAGTGAGTACAAACTGTTCGCGACCGAGCTTTCCAAGCGCCTCGCGTCGGCCTCAATGGACATTGGCGGAGCCGGTGCGCAGTTCCGGGTGAAAACTCCGGAGGCCCCCATGGAAGGCAGAGCTGAATCTACCTACCGCTACACGGTGATTGACACCATCGGTGGTGGAGCCTCAGAGATTCAAAAGAACATCATCGCTCGGCGCGGATTGGACCTTCCGAAGAACTTCTAGGGAGGGAATTCTCGCTGGAACTGGAGTCGCGGAGATCGATGACAAGCTCGTCGATCTCCTCCCAGGTGGCAGTGTCTTCGGGCCAGGCGAAGAAGTACTTGTCGAGACCCTTGAGAAGCACGAACCGCTCATAGAGCTCCGGTTCGGAGGTCTGAATTCGCAGAAGTTGTTCTCGAGGATTGGACCACATTGGAATGGTGCCAGGCGAGCCGTAGTACGGCTGGGGTTCGATACCTTCGAATTCCCCTAAGAAGTTGCCGGTGATTGACTGGACGAGCGCCGCAACAATTCGATCGAGGGCGCAGATCATGCTCTCGGATCCGCAACTTAGGATTCGTTTGAACATGCAGGCACTCAGGGCCCTGCTGATGCTGTCAAGCGCGTCATTGCCGTGGTATCCAACTGACACTGCAAGGGTCGGAACGTCAACAATTCCATTCAGGTCCTTGGCTGCCAGTGGCGCACGCGTCCACAGCTCCTCCTTCGAAAGCCCCCAACCATTTTCGCCCAGAGCAAGAAGATCATCGATAGTTCTCGAGCCGAACTCCTCAGTGTGCCGAGTGAGTCGGATGACTCCAACGGGCCGAAGTTCGAGATGGTCGACAACAATGCACAGCTCGGAGTTGCCACAATCCTCATAGTCGACGTACAGGTCGCGCAGCATCGCGAGATCGTTTCCGAATTGGCCGCCAAATCGTTCGAGTTCGACAACACGCCCGAGGCAGGACCTTGGGTCCAGCGCATCGAGAATGTACACACCGAACGGATGCTCAGGATCGCCGTGTTCGCGTTTGAGGTCGAGGATAGCGAAGCGGAGGAATTCCTCCTCGAAATACACTGGACTCCAGACATCGGCGACAACCTGGGGTCTCTGGTCGGAAAGCGTCGTGATCACGTCGCTCGTCCAACTGGTATTCCGCTGATCGGTCGAAAACGACGTGTCGACATGTATCCCCCTCAGCGCCGTCCAGCTCCTCCCCGAGCGGATCTGCGCCGAGGCACAGCGTAGCTGTCACCTAAGCGTTAACTGAAGCGACTGGTTGGAATCGCGTGAGACGACGAAGCGTTGCAGGGATCTGGTCAGCGGGAACTGGTCGAGAGAACAGAAAGCCTTGGGCGTTATGGCATCCCAGCTCAACGAGCCGTCGTTGCTGCTCGAGCGTCTCCACGCCTTCAGCGACGGTTGAGAGTCCTAGCGCTTGGGCCATCGCAACGATCGCTCCGACCAGTTGATTCTCGCCGTCTGCCTTGTCGAGTGGCGTAACAAAGGAGCGATCGATCTTCACGGTCTGGAAGGGAAACCGTTGTACATAGGCCAGTGATGAGTAGCCCGTCCCGAAGTCATCGATGGACAGCGACACCCCTGACTCTCGGATTTGGTCAAGAACCTGTGGGATGGTGATGCTCTCATTGATCAGGATCGACTCGGTGACCTCGAGAGTGAGAGCGGCAGCAGGAAGCCCGTGAAGTGCCAAGGCTCGTTGGACCATGAAGGGGAAATCCGCGTCGCGAAGCTGGCGGGCCGACACATTGACTGACACGCTGAGGTGTGAGTACGAGGGTTCCAAGCGCCGCCATTCAGCGAGATGGCGACAGGCCTGATCCACGATCCAAGCCCCGATTTCCACGATCAGGCCAGTTTCTTCCGCAACAGGGATGAACGTCAGCGGCCCGACACTGCCCAACATTGGGTGATGCCAGCGCATGAGTGCTTCAAAGCCCTGAGGTTGCCCCGAGGTCATGTCGACCACAGGCTGGAAATAGACAGCGAGTTCCTCTCGAGCAACCGCGTGATAGAGCTCGCGCTCCAATTCCAGTCGAAACGAAACCTGATCACGCATTGCGCCGTCGAACAGGACAACGGCATCTCTGCCGCTGTCCTTCGCCCCGTACATTGCGGTATCGGCATCGCGGAGCATTGCAACGGGGCCTACGACTTTGTCCGACGTGGTAATGCCCACACTGATCGAAACGGGTATCTCGGCTCCCTCAATCATGAAGGGTTCTGCGAATGTGCCGCGCACCATCTCGGCGGCGGCCACTGCTGCTGGGGTGCCTGCGTCCTCGCAGGTGACAATCACGAACTCGTCGCCGCCGATCCGAGCGACAAGATCAAGTGGGCGAGCACGCCGAAGCCGTGCTGCTACGGAGACCAGGAGCTCATCACCAAAGGAGTGCCCATAGGTGTCGTTGACGAGCTTGAATCGATCCATGTCGATAAACAGGACAGCGTGTGGCACGCCGTGCATGTCGAGCTTCTCCAACTCCACGAGCAAGCCCGAACGATTGAGCGCTCCGGTCAGAACGTCGTGGTTGGCTTGATAGAGCAACGCGCGTTCCGACTGAGCGTGGCTCTCAAGGGCGCGAAGAACTCGCGCAGTGGCAACCATGGTTGTGAGCACGATGATTCCGGTGAGTTCTAGGCGAGCGCCACTGACGGTTCCGGTGGTGGCTGTGGAGATCACCGCTGGGACCAGAAGCGCAACTCCCACAAACGCGAGGCGAGTTGGAGACGCGATCTTTCGTTGTATGGGGATTGGCTTTGCGAATTCCTTCATTGATGGGTGGAGGCAGAAGTAGGTAATGCTGCTGAACGTGAGCGCATAGGGGGTCATCATCACCGACGTATCAAGCGCGATGAGTTTGGCGTCAGTCAGGGTGAAGAGGAGATCGCCGACGAACATGAACAGCATCGCGATCACTGCGAACACCTGTGACACGATCAGTCGCTCTCCCGCTGAGAACGCGAGTTGTGCGGTCAGAACGATGAGGACCACAGAGATCGCTGGGTAGCCGACGATGGAGAGTCCAACTGCAAATGACATGGGCGCAGTCGCAAGAGCTGGCTCAAGCACATACACCCAGGCCAGCGCCAGCGAGGCCAGGCCGGCGAGGAGTCCATCGAGCAGAGAATCGACTCCACCATCTACCCCGCGTCGACGGTGGCGTACGACGCCAGCCATCCCGGCCGCCAGCAACAAGTAGCCGGGCCCGGCTGCCAGATCTGGAAGGAGGGACCGATTCGGTGACAAATCTCCCAGTGTCTGGTACTTGTCGCGTAATGCGGCTCCGACC
>DORQ01000139.1:12874-13523 GCA_003514205.1 Acidimicrobiaceae bacterium | reverse complement strand
CATCCAATCGCCCTCGCAACTCGACCCCCCCCCCATCCACCGATTCGAAGCGGCCGACTCCCGATGATGCCTTCGACAAGACCCGCCGCCAACACTGATGCCGCCGGCCCTGCCGACAGCCCTGGCAGTGTCGGCGCTTCCGGCCGGCTCGCCATTGTGCTGGTGAATGGCATCTGCATGCGACGCGACGCCATCTCTGAGGTTCTCTTCGCGCAGCGAGAGGTGCTGGAAACCGCAGGACACAAGGTCACGATCATCGCCCAGCATCGTTCAGACAACAGTGAGCAGGATCGTGTACTGATCTGCGGGTCCAGTTGGCAGCTCATGCGGATGGCAGCGATTCGAGAAGCGGATGTCGTCGTCTTCCACTACGGCATTACCTACGATCTCTTTGACGCTCTGCTGCTCCCACATACTCAAGCGAAGACAGTGGTTCATTTCCACAACGTCACTCCGCCAGAGTGCTTAGAAGGTGAGGCTCAGCAGATTGCGATCCAAAGTCTCGACAAGCTCCATCTCGTAGCACTCGCAGACGAGATCTGGTCGGACTCGCCGCACAATTCGGAGGTGCTGAGTCACGCCACTGGAATCGAATCAGACCGCATCTCCGACATGGCACTCTTTGTTCGAGCCAGCATGGGCACCAACG
>DORQ01000139.1:2953-12677 GCA_003514205.1 Acidimicrobiaceae bacterium | reverse complement strand
CGGATCTGCGAATTCTGGTAGTGGGCCGGTTGGTACCAGCGAAGGGCCACGACCTCATCCTCGATGCAATCGCCCTCTTGCCTCGCGAATGCCTACACCGCGTTTCCCTACGAATCGTTGGAACCGATCGACATTCGCCGAGTGGATATCTCAACAAGCTCACGAAGTTCATCGCGGAGAACGAACTTGAGGACCAGGTCGCATTCTGCCTCGACCACGACGACGAAGCACTCATTAAGGACTACCACTGGGCCGACCTCTTCGTATCAGCCTCGGCACACGAGGGGTTCTGTGTTCCAATCGTCGAGGCGCTCGCACACGGTTGCCGCGTGGTCGCCACCAATGTGGGAGCCACGAGCTCCACGTTGGGGGCCTGTGGATCGTTGCTACCCACACGGGAACCGCAATCTCTTGCTGCGGCCTTACGTGACGAATTCACTCTCTTTGATGCACGACGCGATGGCACTGAGGAGGCTCTGCTGTCCGAACTCGATCGACGGAGTCGAACGAGCGAGCACCTCGTCCAGTTCTCCATGGCTTCCTTTGCTGAACGCACACTCCATGGAATCGAACTGCTCGCAGACCACAACAACCGTGGCCGTTAGTAGAAGATCAAGAATGACTTGCCCACGGCATAGAGCAACACTGCTGCGGCAGTGAGCCCAATCCAGTTCATTTTCCGAGAGGTCGAACTCTTGCGAAATCTCGTGAGCGGCGGAATCAGGGCCACGACACAGGCAACTGGGAGAAGGTATCGGCCCTGAACGTCAAGCACGTAGGGCGACCCAACCGGTGACCAGATGAGATACATCGCGGCGTACACCATCACCAATCCTGCAGCGCCAACTGCCAGCGGGCCACTGACGCCTACGAATCCTCGCCATCTGGACTGGTTGATTTTCGGCTCCGCAAGGTCTGCCCGGAACGCCACCGCAAAGGTCATCGCAGCCACCACGAGGAGCCCCAACGGCGCAACAACGTCATTGGAGCGACCGTTGAAACGCCCCATCCCAAATGATCCGATCGCTCCGCGGAGCGTGTAGGACTGCGGCCCGGCAGCCGTCAGCGTCCTCGCCACAGTCGCAAGGAAGCTCAAGGGATGTCCAAGAATGAAGCGTGCCTGCTCCGCGTGATCGATGTCGGAGCGAAAGACAGCGGGTTCAGCGGGCGCAGAGCCAACCACGAGCCACAGCCCTGACAGGCACCCCGCCGCCAAAGGAACTACACAGCGAGTGAGAAATGCTCGGATCCAGCTAGCGCCTGGAAGCCACGGGATAAGTAGCGCCACCAGACTCAGAACGGCATAGGGAGGCTTGATTGCACCAAGGAGCCCGAACGTTGCCGAGAGCGCAACCAGGCTACGAACCGAAATGGTCTTAACACTGATGCAGTGCCCGACAAGTCCCACCCCAAACATGGCGAGGCCGATGCTGGTCATGTCAGCGTTGTAGGTTGCGGCACTCATGATCGACGTCGGTAGGAGCCCAATCACCATGAGGGCCCCTTTGCCCAGGGGCAACAGATGAATGCCAATCGCCCCCAACAGGACGAACGCAACGAGTCCTGCTAGTCGACCTAGGAAGAAGCTCCAGGCCAACGGAGCACCTACTGCACGTGAGGCGGCAATTGCGACCGCTTGGGGGAAATACGCCGCGGGCGGATAGTTTGCTGCCGCGTCGGCGTTGTACCAGGTCGATGGCGAAATACCGCAGGTGTCGCGCTGGGTCCAATAGGAGCGAATCGAGTAGTCATCGGGAGAGTACGCCTTGTCTTGAAACCCCGAGATGTAGGACACAACACATGGGTCGATCTCTCCTCCCGCATGACGAAGACGGGTTGTTTCATCCGTCTTCGACTGAGCCACGACATCTCCGGTGGAGACGAACCACGCCCTGAAGAAGTGGGAGGACTCATCTATCCCTTGGCTTGGTGGAATCGTGAGGGCGAACAGCAGCCCGAAGGGAACAGCAACCGCCACAAACCATACCGTTGCTGAATCTGAAATCGCCCTCCGCCATACTCGCCGAACCAACGATGCTCCCTCGGGGCCAGCAGGCGTCGGAATCACCGAGGCATCAGCTGGCGAGGCCAACGTGGGCTCCTGACTTGGTGACTCATCCTCTGGCTGAATTGGCTCAGGTCGCGGCTCGGCGAAATCTTCTTGAGACACTGTGCGACCTTACTGCCATCGGACCGGCGAGCATGAGCAATCGAACACTCCTGCGCTGGCATGCCAACCCACCAGAGTGTTCGCTCGTGGACCCCCAGCGCCGTTGCCCGCGGCTGTGCCAGAGGAGTGGTGGCGCTCTCTCACTTCGGCGCCCGCCTCCCGATTGGTACCAAGGATCGGACCATTCGTAGGTCATCGGCCCCGATCAGCAGTACCTCGCGGGCGTTCAATGATCCATGTTTGGCGAACATTCGCACACAACCGCCCAGCACCAGCGCGTAGGTGAGGGTCGATACCACTGACGCTGCATTGAAGTTGAAGAACTGCAGAAGAACCACATTGCCAATCAGGTTCAGCGCCAACGCGCTGCCACCCAACACCGTCAATTCTCGTGTGTATCCCCGAGCGATGAGGAAGTCGAACAGTGGGAAGTGGGAAACGAGTGCGACAACCCCTGGAATGAGCAGGACCAGCGCCCAGCGAGCTTCGCCGTACTCTGCCCCAAACACGATGGGCATCAGCAATGACCCCACAACGGCGACAGCAACCCCAATCAGCGACGCTCCAGCGAGGGCCACGCGCGAAACACGGGCCAGTCGAGGCACGAGCACGGCGTCAGGCTCCGCGTGATGCGCCAGCATCGCCGATCGAACAGCAATTGCTGCCACCATCACCATTTCAGCCACCGCCACTGCCGTCGAGTACAGCCCCAATTCGTCAAATCCGCGGGCTGCTTCAACCAGCACCACATCCAACTTCCAGATGACTAATACCGCCAAACTGGCAAGGTTGCTCCTCAATGTCGCTGAAAGGAGCTCTGTGCGGACCTGCTGTAGTGGAACCTCGCCTGAGGTGAGCCAACGTCGGCGAACACCGATCAAGGCCACCGGCACGATGGCCGAAATTGACCAGCCAACAATGTTGGAGTGAACCGAAATCGACTTGTTGGACACCTCGATGGCGCTCCAGATGAGATAGAGGAGCGAACCAGCGAGCGCACTCACAGCTACGAGCGAGATCCGATTCGCAAGGCTTGCTACCTGCGATCGATTTGCGAATTCGACAAGCGAACCGAGCGCCACCAGCACGAGCAGCCAGCTCAGATTCGAGAGCTGAATGGAGTCTCGTTTCAGGTAACCCAATATCAGCATTGGTATCGCCGCAACAGCGGAGGCAACGAGCCCAACTCGCGAGGCTGCACGAACTAGCTCCAGCAGTCCCACTCGGCGTTGCGAGTACAACGTCGTGATGCTTGCCACGATCCCAGCACTGGCAAGCATGCTCAGCAACCCGGCCAGATTTGTGATGTACACCACCTTGCCTCGATCAGCTGTGCTGAGACCGCGAGTGATGAGTATCACCGTGGCGAACGCAAGCGCCGCGCGTCCCATGAACATCACGCCAGCAATGGCGGTATTGGTCAGCGCCGATGGGGTCTCCGCAGACTCAGGCTCGCGACCTGATCCTGGCGAGGGTTCGCTCATATGTCTCAATCTGTAGCAACGCAAACTAGGGTCAAGGCTCGCAAGACTACGCTAGGTTTCCGCCAGAGCGACGGCCCGCATACTCCCCACTTTCACTCCCCACTTTGGACGAACAATTGGAACTTGACGACGCCACGATTCTGATCGACGCCAGGTGGGTGGGCAATGGGGGCCCAGGTCGCGTTGTTGAGAATCTCCTGCGAGGCCTGCGAGAAGTTGAACCTGCTGGCAGTTGGATTCTTTGGGGCTCCGACAAGGTCGCGGAGTTTGGATGGTCCGGCAGTCGTCATCTCCACAGCGCCCATAGCCCCAAGGCGCTCCTCGGCCAACGCGAGATCCCCAAACTCCCCAAACAGGTCGACTTGGCCTACTTCCCTCATCAGATTCGGCCGGCATGGCGGCTCGCCCGCCGAGAGATCACAACGATCCACGACACGATTCCATTTCGGTACAGTTCAAGCCGAGGTGCTGCGATGTCGCTCAAACTGTACTTCCGGTGGATGGCGCAACTGTCCACTCACATCGCCACTGATTCGGAGTTTTCCAAGCGCTGCTTGATCCGAGATCTGAAGGTGGCCCCTGAGAAGGTCTCGGTACTGGCGCTACCGATCGATCACGAGAGCGCCGACCGAGTTCGAAATCTGCGGGACACATCCCGCACCGACGAGTTGACGCCCCTGGTCGTGTTTCTGGGACGCGACGCCCCTCATAAGAACTTAGATCGTCTCGTTCGAGCGTTTGCGAAGACTGAAGCGCAATCCAAGGGCGCGACGCTCCTGCTCATCGGAGTCGGATCGGAGGCGGCCGAACGACTCACTGAGCTTGCACAACACTGCGGAGCTCGCCTCGAGACACCGGGCGAGCTCTCCCAATCCGACCTGGAGGCGACCCTTGCGCGAGCGAGTCTGCTCGTTCAGCCATCCTTTGAGGAAGGGTTCGGATTGCCCGTGGCGGAAGCGTTGGCGGCTGGTATTCCCGTGGCGATCAGTAGCGGGGGTTCGCTCCCAGAAATCACCCAGAACCAACTCAGGGGCTTCGATCCCAACTCGGAGGCCGAAATCACCGAGGCAATCGACGAGGGCCTGACTTCGCCCTCGCTTCCGGCGATCCAGTTTCTCCGCCCAGAGGAATTCGCAGAGAACTTCTTAGGTTTGGCCTCCCGAATCTTGGCCTGAAGCCAGAAACACGAGGGTCAGCTCAACGCCTGTCGATACTCACCTCTCTACGAGCTCCAAGATTCTCGATGAGTGTCGAGGTGGTGTCAGCAATCTTGTCCCACCGGTATTCGCGACACACCTCACGTGCGTTCAGAACCTGCTGTTCCCGGAGTTGAGGGTCTGCGAGCAGCGACCGTATCTGGTCCGCGAGCTCCTGTGCGTTACCCTGCGCGAAATGCAGCGCACCTTTTCCTTGTTGGGAAACCTCGCGAAAGACGGCAATATCAGACGCCACAACAGCCGTCCCGAGCGCCATTGCCTCTGCGAGCACGATTCCAAAGCCCTCGATCTCACTCGCCGACACAAGGATTTCTGAGGCCGCAATTGCCTCAAGTACTGCCGCGTGGGTGCGCACGTGGCCTCGAAAGGTCACGCGATCTTCAACGCCCCGCGTTGTCGCCAATCCTTTGAGCTCCTCAAGCTCGGCCCCTTGACCAATGATCTCAAGGTGAAGATCCCAGTTCTCTGCAGCGAGCAGGGCAACTGCCTCGATGACCAAGTCAACGCGTTTGTACGGAACGAGGCGACCAACAACCACCACCTGTGGTGGTTCACCAGTGGAAGTACGGGAGATCCGTGCGACCTCATCAGGGTCATAGCCGCAGGGGATGACGATGATTTTGTGCGGGGCGATTCCCTGCGCGATCAGCTTGTCCCGCACGGTTTCAGTGATCGCGACGTAGCAGTCTGCTGGCAATGAGAGGACTGCACGCTCCAAGTACTCAAAGACCACTCCGAATTTCCCGAATGCACCTGATCGCCACGACCCAATCAGCACATCTGGATACCAAAAGACGACTCGTGCTCGGCGGAGTCGTCCGCCAATCCAAGCAGCGGGATGCGACACGTAGTTGGTGCCGATCGTCACTTCTGGGCGCGAGCGCCAGACCTGGAACATGCTGCGGAGCATGAACAGAACTCGACCAAGGAGCGAGTCCATGGTGGCCGTGTCGATACTGTCGCCCGAGGTCCGACGCGCGACGATCTCGACCTCGTGATGATCACCCAGTCGGCCGCCAACGAAATGGGTGTATGCCTCGACTCCGCCAGTAATCTCCGCAGCGCTCGATTCTGGAAGAAACTCAGTTGCTAGGGTAACTCGCATGTTCTGCCTTCCGATCGAACCAAGTGGGGTGAGCAACACCGATAGCGTCGACACGATCGACGACAGGCTTCCAATCGGGTGGCCCAGTTGTTCGAACCCCATGACAGTAGCCAACGACCGCTCCGGTGATGAATAGCCGAATGATGACCACACCACTTTCCACTCCCCCATCATGGTAGAAACGGCACAGGCATCACCTCGCCGCAACGATCGACCTCTCGCCATCGTGCCTGCGTTTAATGAGGCCGGCGGCGTTGCGGAGGTCGTGAAGAGCCTGCTCGACCAACAGGTCGACGTCCTTGTTGTCGATGACGGGTCCAGCGACGCCACATCGCAACTTGCCCATGAGGCCGGCGCCACGGTCATCACGCTGCCGACCAACCTCGGAATCGGTGGAGCGTTGTTGACTGGGTTTCGGTTCGCCCGCGATAACAAGTACGAGTTCGCGTTTCAGTGTGACGCGGACGGACAGCATTCCCCAGAGTTCGTTCATCGGCTTTTGGATCCTCTCCGAGATGGACGCGCTGACCTTGTCATTGGCAGCAGATTCGCTCAAGGCAGCAATGACTACCCCGTGAGTGGTGTCCGCAGGATCGTCATGAAGATTCTCGCGAGGACCATCACCAGAATCAGTGGCGTCAGACTCTCCGACGTCAGTTCGGGTTTCCGTGGATTCGGCCAACGAGCAATCAAGGTGTTTGCGGATTCCTACCCCAATGAGTACATGGAGAGTGTCGAAGCACTTGTCATTGCAGCTCGAGCAGGACTGAACATCGAAGAGGTTCCGGTCTCGATGAGTGAGCGGGAGTGGGGCGAGCCCGCAGCCAACTCGTGGCGCGCCGCCGTCAAGACATTCCGCATGTTGTGGTCGGTGCTACTCCTTCGTCTCTGGCCTGCAAGGAGGCCCACATGGGAGTCATAGCGAGAAGCGTCATGATCGTCTTGGCCGTGGCCTCAACCATGACCATCCTTCGATCACTTCGCCGAGAGCGCCTTCCGTTGGGGTTCGCAAGCGTATGGCTTGGCTTGGCCGTTGTTGTGACCATGCTCGGGCTGGGCGGCGACGCGGTGCTTGATCCGCTCACCCGCGCCGTCGGAGTTCAATATCCACCTACGCTTCTGTTCCTTGTAGCGATCCTGATTCTGCTGCTCTTGACTGCCTACCTCTCCCTCAAGGTTGCAGCGCTCGACCGACAGATCCGCGAGGTTGTCGATCGATATGGTCGCGATCATGTCCTCGAGCCGCCTCAGCGAGAGGCTCACCCTCCAACAATCGCCAACGACCTGTAGTTGGCTCGGGCCGACTCAACATCGACGAAATCTCGAAACTGCTGATAGAACAGAGGCACTGTGAAAGGTCTCATTTTGTCAGGCGGTGCGGGAACGCGACTCCGCCCAATTACTCATACCAGCGCCAAACAGCTTGTTCCGGTGGCGAACAAGCCGATCCTTTTCTATGGCATCGAAGACATGGTCGAGGCCGGAATCACCGAGATCGGCATCATTACCGGAGAAACTGGGCCCGAGGTTCGCGAGGCTGTGGGCGACGGATCTCAATTCGGAGCCAGTGTCACCTACATCCCCCAGGATGAACCGCTCGGTCTCGCTCATTGCGTGCTGATCGCAAAGGACTTCCTCGGCGACGAGGATTTCGTGATGTACCTGGGCGACAACATGTTGCAGCAAGGACTCATTGAGTTCATCGCCCGATTCGAGCGCGACAAAGCTGCTGCGGCGGTCCCAACCCTTGAGGGTGCAGTGCCAGCTCCAGCGGCCCAAATCCTGCTGTGCGAGGTGCCCGACCCGCAGCGATTTGGAATTGCCGCGCTCGATGAGGAGGGCCACGTGGTTGAACTGGTCGAGAAACCGGAAAATCCCCCCTCCAATCTTGCTCTCGTCGGCGTCTACCTCTTCACAAAAGCAATCCACGAGGCCGTGGCCGCAATCGCCCCATCACCACGAGGCGAGCTCGAAATCACCGACGCGATTCAGTGGTTAATCGCCAATGGCAAGCCAGTGCGCCATGACCTTCTTGAAGGTTGGTGGCTCGATACTGGCAAAAAGGATCCGCTGTTGGAGTCAAACCGCAGGGTGCTTGAGGAGCTGGAGACCCGCATCGACGGGACCGTCGACGAGCAGAGCGAAATCGATGGGCGCGTGGTGATCGAGGCTGGTGCTTCGATTCGCAACTCCCACATCCGTGGGCCAGTGATCATCGGGGCCAATACCATCGTCACCGATTCATACATCGGACCGTTCACCGCCATCGCGCCTGAATGCTCCATCACTGGGAGCGAAGTTGAGAACTCGGTGATCTTGGAACGAGCGAAGATCGACGGAATTCCTCGTCTTGTTGACTCGCTCATTGGCAGGGACACAACAGTCGCGACCACTGATCGTAAGCCGAAGGCCACCCGGCTCATGATCGGCGACGACTGCACGATCAACTTGGACTAGCCCCGACGGCCACTTCACGACATCACATTCCCAAGCGTCTCATTCCCAGCGTTCAACTCCCAACGTCTCATTCCCAGCGTTCACCCCAAGGAGCCTCATGGCCACGATCACTGAATCAACCACTATCTCTGGCGTGTACATCGTTGAGCCACAAGTATTCGGCGACGAACGCGGGTACTTCATCGAGAGCTACCGCCGCGAATGGTTCCCACAGGGCCGCGAGATGGTGCAAGGTAACCGCGGCAACCGCGTCGCGGGGTGTCTCGTGGGGTTGCACTACCACCTTCATCAGGCCGATTACTGGTACGTCCCATTTGGCCACGCTCGGGTCGTACTGCACGATCTCCGACAAGGCTCTCCCACCGATGGTGCAACGCAATGCCTCGACCTCGGCGAGGTGGATGGGGGCGACAACAACCATCTCGGTGTGTTCATTCCTCCTGGTGTTGCCCATGGATTCGCCTCACTCAGCGATATGACAATCACCTATCTGGTCGACAGCTACTACAACCCGGCAGACGAGCGAGGCGTAGCGTGGAACGATCCGGCGATCAACGCCGATTGGGGAGTAGCTGATCCCATTTTGTCGGCGCGTGATCAGTCCAATCCGCTCCGATCAGCAATTGAACCGATGTGGCAGCCCCACATTCAGCTACGCCCCTAGCACCCCGCCCTCCTAGAATGGGCAGGGTTGGGCAGTGCTATTTGAGTCCGGCTACCAACGAACAATCGAAAGTACAGATGTGAAGCTCTTCATCACCGGCGGAGCCGGGTTCATTGGATCAAACTTCGCTCGCCACATACTGGCGACCACAGACCACGAGGTGGTCGTGTTTGATGCGCTCACCTACGCGGGAAACCTAGACAACCTCACCGATTGCAGCGGCAACCCCCGATTCACCTTCGTCGAAGGCGACATTTGTGACCGAACTACCGTCCGATCAGCGATGGCGGGCTGCGAGGGGGTCGTCCATTTCGCAGCAGAGAGTCACGTTGATCGGTCGCTCATGGACCCTGACGTGTTCGTACGGACCAACTGCCTAGGAACCAACGTTGTGTGCGATATCGCGAGCCAACTGGACGTACAACGGTTCCTCCATATCTCTACTGACGAGGTATACGGCTCGATTGAGGAGGGATCCTTCGTAGAGACCGACCGGCTGGAGCCGCGCTCGCCCTATTCTGCCGCCAAAGCAGGCTCGGACATGATCGCTCTCGCCTATCACGAGACGCACGGACTACCACTGGTACTGACTCGCTCCTCAAATCAATTTGGCCCCTACCAATTCCC
>DORQ01000139.1:0-2743 GCA_003514205.1 Acidimicrobiaceae bacterium | reverse complement strand
CTCAATATCCGAGACTGGTTGTTCGTTCTCGACAACTGCACTGGAGTCCAGACGGTGTTCGAGCGCGGCGAAATCGGCCAGATCTACAACATCGGTGCCGACAATGAGCGCACCAACCGCCAAATCACTGACACGATCCTGGCGGCGTTGGGAATGGACGAGTCCTCTGTGGAGTACGTCGAGGATCGAAAGGGACACGACCGTCGCTATTCGATCGACACCTCGAAGGTCTCGGCCTTGGGATGGGCACCAGCGCGGACCTTCGAGGCCGCAATTGAGGAGACCATCAAGTGGTACGTGGACAATCGTGGCTGGTGGGAGCCGCTGCGCAACCGAGTGAAGAACCGATAACTCGTCATGCGCTTCCTGGTCACCGGATCAAAAGGGCAGCTTGGAACTGAACTCCTCGCACGCCTCGAGGGCACTCATCATGAGGTACTTGGAGTTGATCTCGACACTTGCGACATCACCGACCGAGACTCGGTGCTCGGCCTCATTGGCTCCTTCCAACCCGAGGCAGTGATTCACGGCGCTGCGTTCACTGCAGTGGATCTGTGCGAATCCACGCCTGAAACGGCCTATGCCGTCAATAGCCTCGCGACACGATTCATCGCAGATGGCGCTCGGCGGGTCGGTGCACATCTCGTGTACGTCTCCACCGACTATGTGTTCGACGGCACCAAGGTTGACCCCTATGTGGAATGGGATCAACCCAACCCGGTTTCGATCTATGGCAAGTCAAAGCTCGGCGGCGAACAAGAAGTTGATCCGGAGTGGACTATCGCCCGAACCTCGTGGGTGTGTAGTGCCTCTGGCAACAACATGGTGAAGACCGTTCTGCGCCTCGCAGCGACCCACGACAGTCTCAGCTTCGTTTCTGACCAAGTCGGAAATCCGACCTTTGCTGGCGACCTTGCTGGAAAACTGATTCAGCTAGCCATCTCACGGGTTCCGGGTGTTCATCACGTCACGAACAGCGGATCTGTCAGCTGGTACGAGTTCGTCCAGGAAATCCTTGAGGCCGGCGGCCACTCCCGAGACAAAGTCCAACCGCAGACCACTGCTGAGTTTCTCGCGAACCGAGCCACCGACGCGCCACCCATGGCACCGCGTCCCGCCAACTCGGTCCTCGACAATTTCGCCCTCCGCACAAGCGGACTGGGCGAGTTGCGAGATTTCCGGGAGGCGCTGGCCGAGGTGGTTTCTCAACTGCGATCCGGCGGGTCGATCTCCTAGTTGCACGAGGGCCAACAGCGATGGGTCCTGGCCGGTCACCGTCCAGCCACAGGCTCGGGGCTAGCCTCAGGGGCCGATGGCCGATGAATCAACTGAAACCTCTGTCAGCACTGGGCCCCTCAGTCGGCTTCGTACGGTTGCCCGTACCGATGGCCCCTACCTGCTGGTGCTCCTCCTCGGCGCCATTCTGATTACATCGCTCTTCGCGTCCCGATACACCAAGATCGGGCCGGTCGATGAGCTCCAACACATTGACTACGCACAGAAGGCCTCGAGGGGTCATATCGTGGCGGTGGGCGAGAAGTTCGGTGAGCCAGCAATGCGAGAAGAGGCATGCCGAGGTATCGATGCGGCCTTCCAGCCCCCACCCTGCGACGCTGCCGTGCTCGCACCGGAGGTGTACCAAGAGGCAGGTTTCAATACTGCTGCCCCACATCCACCGCTGTATTACGTCGCCACCGGCATTGGCGCACGCCTGCTGAGCGCACTACCCGGCGTCGATAGTTTCGTGACCGGCGCACGGCTGATGGGTGGAATTTGGCTCGCTCTTGGTCTCATCATCTCGTGGTATTTGCTGGCGGAGCTCGGCCTCAGCAAGCAGGTCCGACTCGGAATCTGCCTGACCATGGCCACCATTCCACTCGTCGCCTACTCTGCCGCGACGGTCAACAACGACGCTCTGGCGCTCGCGGCTGGGGCGTCGACGCTTCTTGTTACCTTGCGGTACATTCGCGGCCGCACGCATTGGATCTGGCTCACAGTTGTCGCTGCAGTAGTGATGACGATTAGAGCCACGAACCTGGTCGCACTGATGTTGTGTTGCTTGGTACTCCTCCTCGCAACTCGAACCACCGAGCGGCGGCCTGGCATTTCCTTGAAACAAGCAATCATCGGGATTGGCGCGATTGGAGCCTCAAGCGTTCTTGCCGTTGGAGCCTGGGTTGCTATCTCGACCAGTCGAACGGTGTATCCCCCTGAGAAGATCCCGATGAGCCAGCGATTCCGAGTCGACAGCATTGGATTTGAGACCTTCTTAAGCAACGTCCTCAATGGGGCTCCGCCCACCGCTGATCACTACTGGCCAGCAGCCTTTGCGAGCTCGTGGATTGTGCTGTGGACTGGACTGATTGGCTTCGCAATCATTGCCGGAGCGGTGGGTTCAGCATTGGAAGGTTCCGCAACTCCGCTTCGCTTTCAGCTCGGCTCAGCCACAGCTCTTGCGATGCTCGCAACTGGCCCGCTGTTTGTTGGGATCGGCTTTATCCAAGGGCACGGATATGCGCCGCCTCCTCCACGATATGGAATGTCGCTCATTCCCGCCTGCCTGGCGTGCTTCGCATTGTGCCTTGGGACTCGCAAAGCGCGATTCATTGCTCCAGTTGCGGCGGCATGCGGATTTGCCCTGATCGTTGGAGTGCTGATGAACGGACCCATCGCTCCGCTCTGATCGGGCCAATCTCTCCGAGCAGCTACTCGAGCTTGAACGGCACCCGATGCCCTCCTGAGA
>DORQ01000022.1:29997-32285 GCA_003514205.1 Acidimicrobiaceae bacterium | reverse complement strand
ACCAACGACTCGGCCGGTGACGCCACCAACCACGCCGCCAAGCACGCAGGCGCCCCCGACAACCCTAGGACCGCCAGTCACCTTGCCCCCTCCTGTCGAGTTGGTGGTGATTCGTGGAATCACCGTTGCCCGCCAGATTGGCCCAGCCACTGAGAAACTCCTGCAAGCCGCCTCCGATGCTGGATTGCAGCTCAGTGGGTCCGGTTACCGTGATAGCTCCGCTCAGGTGGCACTTCGGAAAGCCAACTGCGGCCCGACGGACTTTGACATCTGGGAGAAGCCGGCAAGCCAGTGTCGACCGCCTACGGCGCGGCCCGGAAAGTCGATGCACGAGCAGGGCCTGGCTCTGGATCTGACCTGCTCCGGCAAGCTCATCACCGCTCATTCCAACCCCTGTTTCGAGTGGCTGGAGGCCAACGCAGCAGGGTTCGGGTTCTTCAACCTTCCTTCAGAGCCGTGGCATTGGAGTACAAACGGCAATTGATGCGAGTCCGAACCCGTCCGGGGGGGGGCTGCACGGTGACGCAGCGATCTCCACGACTACTACGGCCTCCTGGTCACGGCATGGTCTGCGCTGTGCTGAACTAGTCATGAGTGAGCGAGACGCTGGCAGCGAGTTTGCCCCCCACTGATCTGGAAACAGAATTGGCTGCCTTGGAGGTTGCGCGCGTCGCTGCGCTCGCCAAAGTGGAGAAGCTTCAGAACGTCTCTGGTGGCGGAATTGATGAGCTCAGCGATGAGTTCATCGATAGCGTTGTTCGACACACCATCGACAAGCTCCGCCAGGAACTCGTGGTGTTCGGTCGAATCGACGACGATCATCCGTGGCGAATTGGTCTCTATGGAATCGACTCAGCTGGGGAACAACTGGTGGTCGATTGGCGAGCCCGTTTCGCTGAGGGGTTCTATCAGGCCACGTTGGACAATCCCCATGGACTTCGTGCCCGAGTGAGTTATGTCGGATGCATTGACGATCTGATGGTTGAGGATTTCGTCGAAGGGGGTGTGTCAGGTTCGTCGCCCCTCATGGCGGAATTGTCTCGTGGCCGCGGCACAGAGATGCGCACGGCGGTTGCCACACTGCAGTCGGACCAAGACCGTCTCGTGCGGCTCGACCCCGAAGCTCACCTTGTGCTTCGAGGCGGCCCGGGCACTGGCAAAACTGTGGTGGGCCTTCATCGTGCGGCCTGGCTGGTATACAACGACCGCCGCATCACCAGTGACAACTTCTTGATCATCGGTCCCAGCGACAAGTTCCTGCGATTCGTTTCTTCGGTACTGCCGACACTTGGCGAGCATCGCATCGTCCAAACGACTTTTGATCGCCATCTGGGTCCTTCAAGCGAGGCCGGAAGCGATCCTCGCTGGCTCGAGGTTCTCGATTCATTCGAAGCTTCACTGCCAGCGCCCACCACCATTCGCTCGGGTGGCCGGTGGATTCCTGAGGAAGAAGTGGCAGAGCTCGTTGGACGAATTGTTGCGCTAGCGACACCCTGGCGAGAGCGGCGGAAGATCTTCCTGGCGAGGGTTGCGAATCGGTTGGAGATTCCTGCCGCCGAGGCCCAGCGAGTGGCGGGATCAGTGTTTCCCGCCATGAGCGCCACCGCGGCTTGGAAGAAGATCTGCTCACGGGCCACCCTTGTGGCGCTGAACACGCCGCCGGATCTTGTCGAACGGTGGATGGCCACAAAGTTCGATGGCGGCCTGCAAGATGAGGTGAAATCCCGCTTCGAGGGGATCAACTCGCGCTACGCACATGTGATCGTTGATGAGGCCCAGGACCTCACGTTGTTCCAACTTCGGGCAGTATTGCGTCGCGCTGCTGGGGTGACCTTGGTTGGCGACGATGCCCAGCGTTCGGTTGCTGGAGGGCTTGGCCTCCGTGCAATTGCCGAACAGCTCAATGTTCCACTTGAACAAATGCGCACTGCGTATCGGATGTCCGCTGAGATTGCCGTCTGGCTCAATGGTTGGGCTTCGGAGTTCGGAATCGATGCAGTTGAGTTGCTTGGAATCCGTCCGACTGGCCGTGAGGTTCGGGTTGTCGACGACCCTGGGCAAGCCCATCAGAAGGCCTCTACTCGATGGGGCAATGTGGCGCTCATTACCGCGGAGGACGTGTGGATTCACAAAGGGGTGGAGTACGACGCCGTTGTGGTTGATGCGCGGCAGATGACGCCAGCGGAGGTGTACCTGGCAGCATCTCGCGCCGCCCACGAACTACTTGTGCACGGTATCGAGCACACCACATCCAGCTTCGAAGCGGCGAACACCCATGACGTGGCGAA
>DORQ01000022.1:27420-29829 GCA_003514205.1 Acidimicrobiaceae bacterium | reverse complement strand
ACACAAGGAGAGCTGTGAGCGAGTTTCTGCGGGATACGAAGGTGGACGGCGTCGGCGGCGGCCGCTACCAGAGCTTTGTGAACCAACGATGGTGGGTGGTGCAAGGTCCAAATGGTGGCTATCTCGCTGCAATCGTGGTCAGGGCGATGAAGGCCGAGCTCGCCGATCCAGAGCGGCTCCTTCGATCGATCACCCTGCATTACTTGCGCGCCCCGGTTGAGGGTGCAGTGGAAACGGCGGTGAAGATCGTACGGCAAGGTCGCCGAGTCGCCACCGTTCGCGCTGTGCTCACTCAAGGTGGTCGCGAGTGCATTGTGGCGATCGCAACCTTTGCGACGAGTGGAGATGCACTTGAGTTCTCCGAGGTGTCTGCCCCGAAGGTTCCTCAGCCCGAGGAGATAGATCCACCGGACGAGTCGAGATTGTCCAAAGTCGGCACAGTTCCGATCTCGGATCGCTTCCAACAACGGCTCTGCATCGGGATGAATCCGCTCGACGCTGTCAGTTCCCAGAATGAGGGCGGCCCGGCGAATATCGAGGGGGAGTCCAGGCCTGCGCTGAGCGGTGGTTGGATGCGCCTGGCCGAGCCAACAGCCGTGGATGAGGCGGTATTGGCCGCCATGTGTGATGCCTGGTTTCCGCCGATCTTCGCAAAGTTCCCTCGAGTGCCACTCGCGGTCCCGACTGTGGATCTGACGCTGCATATTCTGCAGCTTCCCGAGGATGAACATGGATGGGTCCTTGGCGAATTCTGGAGCCCCGTAGCACGAGGGGGTTATCTGGTTGAGGAAGGAAATCTCTGGGACCAGGTCGGCAATCTGTTGGCACGCTCACGTCAGCTCGCGGTCTTCGCCTGATTGGCGTACGCTGGTCAGACCGATATGGACGAGCGACCCAGAAGCCTAAAGATCATGTTGGCGGAGGCCAAGGACACCTCCGAACTGATGGTCGATCTTGCCTACGCGGCGGTGTACTTCAACGACCCAGGCATGTGTGAGGAAGTTGCACAGCTGGAGGAGCGCTTGAACGATCTCGTTCAGGACATGCGTGCGGTGTGCATTCTGGCGGTGCGACGTCCCGCCGAAGCGGAGTCGATGGCCTCGGTGTTGCAGGTCATCTCAGCAATCGAGGGAATCGGCAACGCTGCGATTGATATCACTCGGATTGTGACCCATCGGCTCGGTATTCCCCCGGAGCTCATTGGTGATCTCTCCAACGCAGAAGAGGTCTCACACCGAGTGTGGGTTCGAGACGGCAGCCACATGGCGAATTTCCCCGTGGCCTCGTTGGAACTTCCCGTGGCAACTGGCCTTCGCATCATGGCCGTCCGTCGAGACCGCAGTTGGATCACTGAAATCGATGGCGACCTGATTCTTCTTCCGGGCGATGTGTTGTTCCTTCGCGGATCTCCCGCAGGGTTGATGCGTCTTCACGAACTTGCCGCCGCCCCCTCCTGGAGCCCGCCGAATCTTGCTTCGCCAGACGCGCTTACTGATCTCGATCGGGCAGTGGACGTGTTGGTGGAGATGAAGAACATCTCTGAGGCGGCCGTTGGCCTTGCCTATTCCGCATTGGCTCTGCGCGACCGCGGCCTGGCTGCCGAGGTCGACCACCTTGCGGACCGCCTCGACGAAATGAAGGACCATCTTCAGCTATGGGTACTTCGCGCGAGCAAGAATGATGCCGACCCGTCGCCGTTGCGCGGGCTTCTGCAGCTGTCTCATGTCGCCGAAGAACTCGGTGACCAAGCGAATCAGATGGTCTGCCTGATCCGAGAAGATTGGGAGTTTCACCCGGTTCTGACGATGGCATTGGGCGAGTCCGACGTGGTTGTGCTTCGAGTGCCGGTAGCTGAACAGTGTGAGGCGCTTGGGCAGACGATGGCTGAGATGCAACTCGACATTGAGCCCGGATTTCATGTGCTTGCCATACGCCGCGGAGGTCGGTATCTCTATCGACCTCGATCGTTCGTGGAATTCAAGGCTGGCGACGAGCTCATCGTTTCTGGTCCGCCCGAGGGCAGGGTCCGCTTGGCCGAGCTCTTCGGATGGCGCCTAGTGGATGAGCCGGAGGACTCCTCGAGCTCGGCAGTTCATCTGATCCCGCTCGCCAGTCACCGCTAGGCCGATGATGCCGTCTCGGCAGAGAGATCTGCCCGCTCATTCCTGGAGAAACAAACACCATGACTAGTTCGGCCGAACCCCGACGCGTGCTTTCAGTTCACGCCCATCCAGATGACGAAGCATCTAAGGGTTCCGCTCTTGTCGCCCGACTCGTTTCGGAGGGCGTCGGCGCCACATTGGTGTGCTGTACCGGCGGTGAGCGTGGCGATATCAATAATCCTGCTCTTCAACACCCCCATATTGAGGAGAATCTCGCGGAGATTCGTGCCGAAGAGCTCGCGAAGTC
>DORQ01000022.1:21631-27055 GCA_003514205.1 Acidimicrobiaceae bacterium | reverse complement strand
TTCGCTGCTGGCGACGAGACTCGATATCCCGAGGCCGGGGCACCATTCGCCCCTACGAAGCTCTACTACTCGGTGTGGGCAAAGGCGAGAGTTCTTGCGATCAGAGAGGCCTGTCTGGCTCGAGGTATGGAGTCTCCCTACGACGAAGAGTGGCTCAAACGGTTCAACCAAGATCATCGGATCACCACCCGCGTGGATGTTGGGGATTGGTATCACATTCGTGATGCGGCGTTGTTGGCGCACGCAACGCAAATCGATCCTGCGGAGAAGTTCTGGTTTGCACTGAGCCCTGCCGAAGCCGCTGTGGCGTATCCCTGGGATGATTTGATCTTGGCGCACAGCGAGGTTGAGGTCGCGTTTCCCGAGTCCCATCCGTTCGAAGGTCTCTAGTTGGGTCACGACATCGCTCCGGAACACTGGATACTGCCGGAGGACTGAGTTTTCGCAGTAGCGTTACGGGCGTGACCTCTCTCGCAGAACGACTTGGCTTCGCTCCAACGGATCGAATCCTTGTCATCAATTGTGACGATCTTGGAATGACCAACTCGGCCAACGAGGGTTGCTTTGATGCGCTTCGTCGGGGGATTGCCACCAGCGCGTCGTTAATGGTGCCATGCCCGTGGGCTCGGTCTGCAGCAGCGAGCTATCGCGGCGAAGACGTTGGCGTTCACCTCACGGTGAACGCAGAGTATGAGCGCTACCGCTGGGGGCCAATTACTCACGCTCCCTCGCTACTTGATGGGGACGGGGGCTTTCCGAGAACCGTCAATGACGTGTGGGATCATGCGGACCTCGACGAGCTCCGGAGGGAGTGTCGGGCTCAGCTCGAGCGTGCGATTCTGTGGGGCTTCGACGTCACTCATTTGGATAGCCACATGGGAACCCTGCAACTTCGACCAGAGTTCTTCGATGTGTACCTCGATCTGGCGGTCGAGTTTCAACTTCCGCTCCGGATGCCTGGAGCATCAGTTGAACGCATTGCCGGGTTTCCCTTTCGGGGGCTTGCGGCCGAGGAGGGAATCCTGTTTCCCGACCACTTCGTGTATGTCAACGGCGTTGGCTCCCGCAAGGCGATTGAGCGTGTGATTTTCGACCTTCGACCAGGAGTGACCGAGGTGTATGTTCATCCGGCCGTCGACTCGCCGGAGCTTCGAGCGGTGAGCGACGGTTGGGCGGCTCGAGTTGATGACCACGCGCTGGTGACAACCGACACCGCCTTCGCTGCGATGGTGCACCGCGCAGGAGCTCACCGAATTGGCTGGCGGCCGATTCGGGATGCGATGCGAGCCGGCTAGGGTCAGACCAGACCCGCTTAGCACTTCGACCACAGGCCAAGCCCGTTGTTGCGGGCCTCGCGTTCGGCTTTCAGGAACTCGGCGGCATACGTCGTGTTGGGCTCGATCGACAACGTGTTCGCATACCCATCGCGGACCATCTGAAGGTTGAGAAACATGCCATCCGACGCCCGGTACACATAGCCCAACGTTCGACGGTAGCGGTCGAACTGCTCGGTATCACGTTCGAGTCGAACCCGGGTGCCAGCCGGCGAGAGCGACTTCAGATGGTTGCTTGCCTCCTTGCCAAAACACTCCACTGGGGACCGCGGGTCCACGGTCTCGGGCGTGTCGAAACCAATCATCCTCACTTTGGTGTCGACTCCCTCGATGTCAATGATCATGGTGTCGCCGTCAACCACACGAACGACGATTCCATTCGGAGCAAGGACCTCGGAGTCGCGCTGGCCCAACGCCTTTGCTTCTGCGAACAGGCCGCAGCTTGAGAGTGAGGGGAGAAGTAGTAGTAGGCCGGCAGCGGCAAGCCGCTGACGCACCCGAGAGTGTCTGGGGTTAGGAGATCCGCTTGAGAAGCGTTCCCGTGCCGAGTCCGCCTCCGCAACACATGGTGAGTAGGGCATAGGTTCCGTTGGTTCGTTCGAGTTCGGCGAGCGCTTTGGTGGCGAGGAAGGTGCCGGTTGCTCCAAGTGGATGCCCGAGCGCAATGGCTCCACCGTTGGGGTTGGTTGTTGCTGGGTCGCCGCCAAGCTCGCGCAACCACGCCAAAGCCACCGAGGCGAACGCCTCGTTGATTTCAGTGAGATCGATGTCCTCGATGCTGAGATTGTTGCGGGACAGGAGATGGCGGGTGGCCTCGATTGGACCTGTCAGCATCAACACTGGATCTACACCAACGAGGCAGGAGTCGAGCACCTGGGCTCGGGGCGTGAGGCCAAGCTCAGCGGCCTTTTCGGCAGTCATGACGAGCACGGCACTCGCTCCGTCGGAGATCTGAGAGGCGCTGCCCGCAGTGTGAACTCCATTTTCTCGCGCCACTGGTTTCAGAGTTGCGAGCTTTTCGAGTGTGGTCTCGCGGAGGCCTTCATCGCGGGAGATCAGCGTCGTCTCGCCGGTGGGCTTGCCTTCCTCATCAAGAATTGGTGCTGCGATTGGCACAATCTGTCCATCGAATCGGGCCTCTTCCCACGCGGTCGCTGCGCGTTGTTGGGACAGCAGCCCGAAATCGTCGCAGTCTTGGCGCGAGATGCCCCACTTGTCAGCGATCCGCTCTGCCCCCTCGAATTGCGAGGTGAATTCGTAGTGTGCGAAGTATTGCTTGGAGATTGGCACCCCGAGACCGAGCTTCTTGTTCGAGTTTGAACCGATTGGCACCCGGCTCATCACCTCAACGCCGCAGGCGATCGCGACGTCGACCACGCCCGAGCGCACCAAGGCGGTTGCCAAGCTCAGGGCCTGCTGTGAGGAGCCACATTGTGTGTCCACCGTGGTGGCGGCAGTGGTCAGTGGTAGCCCCGCTGCGAGCCAGGCCGTACGAGTGACGTTGAATGACTGCTCGCCAACTTGGCTGACGCATCCTCCAATGACTTGGCCAACCTCAGCGGGATCAATACCTGTTCGAGCGATGAGCTCCTTCAGGACCGAGCCCAAAAGGTCGGTTGGGTGGACCGTGGAGAGCCCACCATTTCGGCGACCAATAGGGGACCGGACGGCATCGATGATTACGGCTTCAGACATGGATATCTACTGTAGGTGATGGCGAGGGGGGCCTTCGCTACCAGGCTCACGCAGCTACCTGTGCGGAAGTCGTTGGATTCAGCTGGGCCGTTGACTCAGACGGAAACAACGTGGACGCGGCAGGAGCTGGGGTTGATTCAGGTGCGAGGCTTGGGGGCGTGCTCTCCGAGGGCTCGGAACGTGATTCCGCACTCGACGCGTGATTCAGCCCTGCCGCCGCACTCGCCGCACTCTCCTGGCTCTGCACCTTCTGCAAGCGAACGCGTTCGAGGATGGCGCGTGCCTCTTGCACCTGTTGCAATCCAAGCTCGCAGGTATGCGAATCAAGCTTCCAAGTGCGGGGTGTTGTGTCGATGAGGGCCAGTTGCCGTGTCATGTAGTGAAGTATGAACGCGACCACTGACATTGTGGCGGGTTGTGATCGGTATCGCCGAGGAGGACCCCGCTACACGAGGACGACTCCGTTCACACGGGGGCGCTGGGAGCCACGAGCGGCCAGGGTCGCTCGCGTTCGACGATGGCTGCCAGATCGAAAAGAAGTTGATCCTCATGGTGGCGTCCGATGATCTGCAATCCCACAGGCAAGCCATCGAGTGCTTCAATCGGCACCGATATTGCAGGGTTTCCAACAATGTTCGCTGGAATAGTCAGGGCACCGTTATTTTCTGGGCCCACCGCTCGGCCGCCAACGAGTTGGTTGAGATACACCTCGGCGCCAAAAGCCACATCGGGGTTCGTTGCCGCAAAAATGAAGTCGACTGAATCGAACACCTCAGCCATTCGCTCGTTCGCTTCGGTACGTGCAATTTCGCAGCGAGCCATCATGTCGAGGTCGAAATGCTGCTCTGCGAGCGTGAGTCCAAATGCGATCTCAGTAGTCAGATCGTCTCGACAATCGGGCCAGCGATCTCCGAGCGCTCGCTTGAGCTGGCAGAGATTCGTGAGGGCCCATTCGTAGCCAAGGCCTGGGAGGTTCACAGGGACTTCCACCAATTCGAGCCCAGCATCTCGAGCGAGCAACTCCGCGGCTTCTCGCACCCGAGTCTCGACCTCTGGACGAAGGACCGCAATGCCGAGATTTGGTGCGATGACTGCCCTTTTCCCGCGGAGATCGAAGGATCCGAGGTCACGTTCCCACCCTTCAATTTTGGGGAGACTGTACGGATCACGGCTGTCGTATCCAGCAGCCACGTCATACCACCGGCAGACGTCGCGAACCGAGCGGGCCATTGGTCCGGTGACAACGGTCATGGGGAAGATCTCTGTCTTTGGGCCACGTGGTATCCGGCCGGCGGTGCCCTTCATACCTACCAGCCCGTTGAAGGCTCCCGGTATGCGAATAGAACCGCCGCCGTCGCCAGCGGTGGCTATCGTCACGAGTCCACCGGCAACCGCTGATGCAGAACCGCCTGAGCTTCCCCCTGCGGTGAGTCCGTTCTGCCATGGGTTGTGAGTGATTCCGTAGACACGGTTAATGCTGACGTTGAGGCCGCCAAACTCGCTGGCGTTTGTCTGCCCAACGCCAATTGCGCCAGCCTCCTGCAAACGTTCTACATGGAGGCTTGTGTGGTCTGCGACCTCGCCAACAAGTGCTGCTGAGCACTCATCATGGGGCCATCCCTGCACCGGGGTGAGGGCTTTGATCCCGATGGGCACGCCGCCGAAGGGCTGGCTCACGTCTGCGTGTGAGGCAGCTTCGAGTGCCTGCTCCGGTTCGAGGTGTGTGAACGCGTTCAGCGTGCTGGCCTCAATCGCTGCGAGGGTCGCTGTCATCTCCTCAACTGGGTGTCGTTCTCCAGATCGGAACGCTTCGACAAGTGAGCACGTATCGCCAAGCCATGGTGAGTCAGTCATGAGCAGTCACTGTAGGCGAACTGTCGGATGGATTCGACTGGATCATTTCAGACGGTGTTGGCCACGTTGGGGATATTCGCTGGACACAGGTCGTACTCTTGGACTCATGTCTTCGACCGATTCAGATCAAACCGGAGCTGCTGGACGCAAGTACACAGCCGCGGAGTTTCGTCCGGTTGACTTCTTTGGACTTACTCCAACAGAACGAACTCAGGTCTGGTCGCTCAGCGTTGAGCAGCGATTGTCGACGAGTGGCGGGTTCTTGTTTGGGGGCTGTGGCCTAGGTGCGGCGTTGGCAGTTCTCGAAGAGTTGACTGGTCGCCCAGCGATCTGGGCAACGGCGCAGTTTCTCTCCTTTGCGATGCTTGGCGAGACGGTCGAGATCGAGACCGTCCTCGTCGCGTCAGGCCACTTCACGGCTCAAGCTCGAGCAGTTGCGAGGGTGGGGGACCGAGAGATCCTCACCGTGAATGCGGCCTTCGGAGCACGACCCGCCCCGTGGAATGGTCAATGGTATGAAATGCCAGCCGCACCGCCACCA